>JALLOL010000032.1 GCA_027717875.1 Acidobacteria bacterium AH-259-L09
ATCATACGAGACCAGTCTCCCGTTTAAACTTTTCCCCCGCTACCTCTCGAGCCAAGGTCGATAGCTTTCGTACGAATGGAGGGCGAAACCATAAAAACTGGGAAAGTAGAGCAGTTCTGATGCTGTCTGCCGCATAACCTCCTTTAAATCTTCCAAGCTCTTTTTAGCAAAGGTCAGCTTTTCTGATGGCACAGGGGTCGCGTGCGTCTGACTCAACAAAATAGCCCCTTGAAGTAATTGAGGATCCTTTTGGAGCAGGGAACGTTGGCCAACAGGGATCCAATAGAGGCGAACTCTTTTGCCATCGAGCCTTTTCAACAAAATCTGTGAACCGTCTCCCTGCGAACCAAACTCCAAGATCGTCTCGTCCGGCAGTTCGACCGTTTCTAATCCAACAAAAACTTCTTTTCCTCGCTTCGCTGCATATCGGAGCTCTTCGCTGCCATGCGCAATCGTTCCATCGGCACCGTAAGCCTGTGTCCGGTAGTCCATGATTCCCACATTGTCTACGATATCAATAATCAATTCACTCACTGGGCGTCCCCCCACCTCTGCTGTGGGTTCAAAAAACTCATTCCGTTCATCAAACCAAAAAGGGATGTCGACACCAAAGGCCAGATCAGCCTGCCTGGCTAAGGTCTGCGAAGCCACCAATAAGGAAAGATACTGCTTTAATATAGCTTCCTTTGGGACACCGCCAAAATTTGGCAAAAGGTAGGGCTCAATGTCGAAGCGAATCCCGTCGAAGCGTTCTTGAGGGGGCCTTTCTCGATTATATTGTATGATGCTTTGAATGGTAGCGATGACCCGTCCATGCCACTCTCTAAGGGCAAATCGTGGGTCGCCATCAAGGGCGTGAACCTTGACACCTACCTGATGTAACTGGGAAATGAGGGGGCGAATTAGTAAAGGGTTCCAAAGGATCTCCCACTGTCCTTTCTCCTCCTTCGCCTCATAAGGTATTTGCGAAAAGAGATCCGTGATGCCCTGTGTTTTACAGAAGGTAAGGAGTCGCTGCTGCTCGTTTGGACTGGTCACGATTTTTTCCGTCTCCCAGAGCCACATCGCTTTCTTTAAGAAACGCACGGGAGTCTTTGCCTCTTTTCTTTTGGGTATTTGGACACCCCTTTTCTTTGTGAAGGCAAGGTCTTTGACAAAGACCCGCCCTTGACCGTTTCTTTTGACGAGGAAGACGAGGCTTGCCAATTCTTTGTTGTTCAGACCGAGCGGCAATTTTCTGAGCGAAATCCATCCCTGCTGCCACTTCCTTTCGACCTTCCCATCGGGAAGAAAAGAAGCGACATCTCCCACAACAAGGGAACCTTCTTTTTTTTCCCATACTCGATCGGCTATTTGGAGCAGTAACTCTTCACCTCCTCTTTCCCCACGAATGGAAAAAGTCAGGTAGGTGAAGGGACTGGCATCCAAGAAAACCCGGGCAGCAGGATGTTTTTTGAAGTCAAACAGGTGGATCCAGAAACCAGCGAAGCTGGGCAGCTTATTCCTATAGGAAAAGATCAGGGCCGGCGTACCATCGGGCGCCTTGCCGATAGTCACTGCCGACTGGGATGGAGATTTTGCAAAACCGTTGAAATAACCGCCCAACCGGTTGGTGTTTCCCCGATCAAAGTGACTGACCAGAAAAAGGTCTCCTTCAAAAGAAGGGGCACGCCCTCGCGGTCCACTCGGCTCCTTCATAACGGGCCTTTGTTTGCGGATGTCATAGATACGCAACTCATCTCCCTCCCTTTTATGCAGGATAGCAACCGAGATATACCTAATCTGTGAGGGATCAGTCAGTCCCCAGTCAGCTAGTGAAATCTCTTGGGACGGGAAGGAGTTGGATAACGATTGTGCGTAGAGGGATGAAATCAGTAGGCAGAAAAAATATGTCAGAAGACAGATGATAGGCCTCTGACTCACAACCTCTAACCTCCGGCCTTCTTTCATACATTCCACTTCATTTTTCTTAGGGTGGTCAGCACACCGAATAGACCGACCGTGGCGAGGATTGCCGCAATGATGGCATGATTCCATAATCCCAACAGTCCTTTGCCGATAGCGATCGTCGCTCCCAAGATCAATAAGACACCCATCGCCCAGCCGCAGCCATTGTTCGTTAAGGAGTCTGGCGAAAAAACTTGTGGAGACAACGCCGCAATCGACTTCCAACCCGGCCCACCAGGACGGATCCTTTCGTAAAAGAGCTTGAGGTGCTCTTGAGGTGCTGGCTTTGTCAACAAAGTGGTTGACAGCCAAAGCACGGTGGAACCCGTCACGACGATGATCAAATGAATCGGTCGGCTGTCGGGCCAACCCAAAAGCTTGGCAATGGGTGAGACGAAGAGTGTCAACAGCCCTGAGGCGAACATCGCTGTGATCTCACTCCAGGCATTAATCCGCCACCAGAACCAACGGAGAGCCCCGACCAAACCCACCCCAGAAAAAAGGAGTAACACATTATAGAAGGCCTCAACGATCGAAGAGGTGGTGAAGGCGATAATCCCGCCTCCCACCATCAGAAAAAAAGTTACCAGGCGGGCGACCCAAACATAATGTTCAGGCTTGGCTTCCCGTTTAATAAATCGGCGATAGACATCATTTACCACATACGAAGAACCCCAGTTGAGGTGGGTATCCACCGTTGACATGAAGGCGGCAAAGAAGGAGGCAATCATTAGGCCTTTAATGCCGACGGGCATAAGGTCCAGGATCATCCGAGGATAGGCCCGTTCATGGTCGATCTCCCCCAGGGAATTTGTCACCTCAGGCAAGAGGATGAGGGAGACCAAAGCCACAATAATCCATGGCCAGGGCCGCAAGGCATAGTGGGCGATATTGAACCAGAGCATGGCAAAGAAGGAATGTTTTTCATCTTTGCAGGCGGAGAGCCTTTGGACGGCTATGCCATCCCCTTCCACACCTCGGGCCCACCATTGAATCAAGATGAGCGAGAGGAAAAAGATCCAGGGAGAATCCCAAGAGGCCTCTGGTGTATGTGAAGGGACAAAAGCAGCCTGCGGCAAATCCTGTATCTTTTCCCAAAAGCCACTCCAACCACCCACGGCTTGAATTGCAAAGGCCGCGAGCATTACTGCCCCTGCCAGGGCCAAGATAAACTGGATGAGATCGGTAGCCACCACACCCCACAGACCGGAAAAGACCGAATAGGTCAGTGCCAGGGTCCCACAGAAAACGACGGCAAAACCTTTTGACCAATCGGTTGCTTCCTCCAACACCTTGCTAAGGCCCAGAACTGGCCAGGCACCGAGGGCGTAGACATTGAAGATCACACCCAGAAAGATGGCCTTCATGCCACGCAGAACTGCTCCCGAGCCGGGACCATAGCGAAGTTCAATGAACTCCATATCGGTGACGATGTTTGCCCGGCGCCAAAGGCGGGCAAAGAAAAAGAGTGAGGCCACCGAGGCCAGGGCCATGAACCACCAGTGCCAGTTGCCGGCGATCCCATTCTCACGGACCAGTCCGGTCACAAACAGAGGCGTATCAGAGGCAAATGAGGTCGCCACAAGTGAAGTCCCGGCCAGCCACCATGGGAGCCTTCTGCCGGAGAGGAAAAAGTCCTCTACGCTCCCTTCGGCCCGCTTCTTGAAGGCCAAGCCGATGAGAGTAATGAACAGACAATACCCCCCAACAATGATCCAATCCCAGGTTTGCATCATCTTTTACTCGTCGCTCATCGATTCACCATCCACCAGTCACGCCACGCAGGCGTTCCAAACTTTCCCTGGCCCGCTTTTGTAGGGCGTTACTCCTATCAATCGCCTTTCCCAATGCCTCGATGATTTCTTCATGCCTCTGGTGGTGTTCGCAAACGAGCAAGAGATCACAGCCTGCCGCAAAGGCTTGAATACAGGCCTCTGAGAGATCGGCTTGACTTAAAGAACCAGCCATTCCCATATCGTCGGTGATGATCAATCCTTCAAAACCGAGTTCTTTCCGCAAGAGACCGCTCAAGATCATCTCTGAAAAGGTTGCTGGGAGTGTGCTATCAAGTGCTGGATACAAGACGTGGGCCGTCATCACGGCTATCAACCTCGCCTCTATCAATTCGTAAAAGGGAACAAGTTCTACCGTTCGTAACCGTCCTATAGGATGATCGACCACTGGGAGGGTCAAGTGCGAATCCTGATCCGTATCCCCATGCCCGGGAAAATGTTTGCCGCAAGCCAGTACGCCTTTTTCCTGCAATCCTTTGACAAATAACCTTCCCACCTCTGCCACGAGTTGAGGATCAGAGCCAAAAGAGCGCTCGTCGATGATCGGATTATGGGGATTGGTATTCACATCCAGGACAGGAGCCAAATCCACATTGATACCCAGCTCTGCAAGCTCTTGCCCCATCCTCCGCCCAAGATCTAGGGCAGTCTGGATCCCCACTTCACAGGCTGGAGGAAAGGCAGTGAAGTGTGGCGGTTTTAGACGTTGAAACCCCCCTCCCTCCTGGTCAATCGAAATGATAAGAGGGCCATTGGCTGAAAGGGATTGAAGTTGCCCCGTTAGTCTCTTGAGCTGCCCTGGAGATTCGATATTTCTATCAAAGAGAATGACACCTCCCAAACCACGCCGCTCGCAAAGCCTCTTCAAAGAAGAGGGCATACTTATGCCATCAAATCCCACGACAAAGAACGTGCCTACTCGTCGGTCCCATTGGCTTTCCATGCATTTCTCCTTTCCTATCTTCCTATTTCGTATTTCACTTCACACACTTCACGAATGACGATACAGGGTCCTTATCACCATTCCTGAAAACCCTTACTCGCGCTGTAGACGCCGCCCGTATCGGGGTTGTACCAATAACGTTTCCAAAATGGATCGATTAGAAATCCCCGATCATCTTGGTGGATCTCCTCCAGATAGGGTCTCTCCTCCGTCTCCCCTGAAGGGAGCCACTTCTCTTGGAGGAGGCTTTCCAGGGTCAAAGAGAACTTACCTTCCTTGTGGTGGTAAAGTGCCACGGCATAGCGAAGGATCTTGAGCTCCAGTCGTAGGATCGTTTTCTTTCGGTGGCGGGATCTGGAGCGAATCCACAGGGAGAGGATGAGCACAACAAAAATACCGCTGCCGGCTGCAGCCAGAATAAGTGGCAGAGGGGTCTGCTTCACCTCGAGGACCTGGGCCCTGGTAAAATATTCCTCTGCTTTCCGGCGATCCCCTCTCCCCAAATAGGCCCGACCCATCCCCTTAAGGGAAACGATATCTTGCGAATTGATGGCCAGCGCCTTTTTGAAATAGTCAATACTTTTTTCAAAATCATTGATCCAAAGCGCCAGAAACCCAAGACCCTGATAGGCCTCAAGATTGTTCGGGTTCTTGGCAAGGATCTCCTCATATTTTCGAATCGCGTTCTGCTGATCCCCCTCCCAGGCATAGACACGGGCAATCGCGATCTCGGCATCTTCATACTTGGGTTCCTTCTTCAGAATCTCTTCGAAGACCTTCAAGGCCTCTTCATATCTTCCATCCCAGGCGAGATAATTCCCCAATTGGTAGGCGGCATCGAGGTTGCTAGGATCTTGGGCGAGGATCTCCCGTTGTTTCGCAATTTCGGCATCGTATTCACCGACAAACGCCAGTGACCAGTAACCAGTAAGCAGTGATAAGAGACTTACTATGATGATGTTCTTCTTTGAAAAGGTGCCTAATCCTTTGTCTCTCGTCCCAGGTCCATTAGAATCTTTCACGTTGAAACTTCCCCCATTCTTGACTCCCCTTGAGGAAGTCAACAAATCCTTTGATCTGGTAGGCGAGTTGGAGTTGTCGGTAGCCAACCATAGAGAGCACCGCAAAAACGATCAGTTTGAAAACACTCCACACCCCGCGATACTGAAACAACATCGAGACCGTCTTCCCCTCTGCCAGGCGACCCTCGGTCCAAAACCCCATTAAGACGGCAAAAATGGAGAGGAACATCCCATAGAGGATCGAGACTGCAAAAAAGAGGAGCAAAACATCGGTGCTGAGCAAACCCAGGAAATAGAGAACCGGCAGGGAGACATATCCGGCCATTTCCAGGAGCGGGCCTAAGAATTCATAGAAAAATTGGTAGGGCATGGCAAAGAGACCGATCTGCTTATAGCGCGGATTGAAGAGCATCTTCTTGTGACAAAAAAGAACCTGGGCCAGCCCCCGATACCAGCGACTGCGTTGTTTGCCGAAATCGCCAATATTTTCCGGCCCTTGCGACCAGACAATTGGATAGGGGAGAAACATGATGCGGCCCGGGATCTTTTTTTCAATCAAATAACGATGGAGGCGCACAATGATCTCCATATCCTCGCAGACTGTCTCTCTGTTGCCACAGTATTCGTGGGCAATCTTGGAGCTGAGCCGACCGCTTAAGAAACCGCCCACATCCAACAGGAGATCGCGGCGAAAGACGGCAAACACACCGGAGAGGATCACTAAGGAGTTAAGCGCTGCGAGCCCTGTCCGACCGGCGGTAAACGATCGCATATATTCCACCACCTGAAACATCGCCAGCCAGTTCCTAGGGAGAGCTGCCTTAACCACCCGTCCACTTTGAATCTTGCAGCCATTGGCGATCCCGATTTGCCCTCCGCAGGCGACGATACGCTCCGGGTCTTCCACAGTCGGCTGCATGACTTGAAGAAGAGCCTCCGTATCGATAATCGAGTCGGCATCCATGCAACAGACATAAGGGGAAAGGGCGGCATTCAGGCCTACATTCAGGGCGTCCGCCTTGCCCCCATTTTCCTTGTCCACGAGAATGAGCCGTTGGATGGGGGTCCCTTCCGGGGGCTTCGCTTCATAAAAACCCCTGATGCGAGCTGTGGCGAGGGTTTCATGATACCCTACGTCGCGGCGCACAAACCCGAAGGTCTCCGTCAACTCTTCTACCGTCTTGTCGGTTGAGCCATCATTGACGATCACGATCTCATAAGAGGGATACTTAAGCCCAACCAGCGCGCGGATACTCTCCACGATCGTATATTGTTCATTGAAGGCAGGGACCAAAAGCGAAATCTGCGGCGTCGAGAGTGACCGGTAAACATCATCAAAACTTAAGAAGGATTTGAGCTGCAGAAAAAAGCGTACCTTGATCCACGCCACCGTGATTAAGAAAAAATTGATCGAGTTATAGGTGATGAAAAAGAGAATCACGGTGGTTTCCCAGATCTGGATGAATAACATTAATCGGTACCCATGCGCCTATGCGCGTAACAGACCAGCACACCCGGAGATCTATTGCACCGCACGGAGTCTGCGGCGTTTGACGGCAGATCTCACTTCCTCAACAGGATCTTGACTGAGGGCCTCTATTTGCTTTTCAAGCAGGGGATCCCTTAACTGACCCAGGGCTTCGATGGCAGCAACCCTCACCTGGCTAGAAGGATCGGACAAGGCATTGGCGATTTCGCCCGTAAATTTAGTAAGATCCAGTACAGATAAAAACTGAAGGGCCTCTTTGCGAGCTTCGGGATGACGGCCGCGTTGGACCGTGCCCAACAATTCTACAAACAGCCCCTCTTTTCGCAAGTGCTCCAAAAGGGTGGAACGCTCCTTCGCCTCAAGGTTCGGCATGGCTGCCGCTACCTCTTGGGCAAGGCCCGTTACCCCGAGGCGCAAGAGGGATACCAGACTGATTATTCTGACTCCCAAATTCACATCCTGGCTTAAACGCTCGAGGATTTCTGTTGGCCGTTCGTTGCCAGCGAGCCTCTTTTTTCCCAGCAGAGTCGCCATCTCGCCTCGGATTTGGGAGGAAGGGTCTTGCAGGTGTTGGGCGAAGATCTCCAATACCTCACCGTCCAACTGTTTTCCTAATCCCTGAATGGCTGCCAGGCGGACGGTCTCCTGCGAATCGCCCAGGCAGGGAATCCATTCCTGTTTTGCCAACGTTCCCGATTGGGCCGCGGCCTGGGCGCTCGCCCCTCGCACCTCGGGATCACTATGTTTCATGAATTGCACGAGGAGAGGTGATATCTGGGAATGGCTGATCTTTCCCAACGTTTCAATCAGACCCAGGATACGGGATCGTTTCTCCGCCCCCAACAACTGATCCGCCAAGACGTGCCAATCATGATAGTAAAGACGGGCAAGCAGATCCTCAACGGGCCTGCGGATCTCTCCTTGGGAGCTATCCAGCAACGGGATCAACTGCTCCCGCGCCCCTTCCAGTTCTTTGGGGCTTAATCGGTTTAGCGTGGGTATAACTTGAGAGCGAACTATATCGGAGGGATCCTGCGCGGCCTGAGTAATTCTCGCAACTAACGGTTCCCCCTCCAGAAGCCCGTCCAGGGCAGCTAAGGCAGCAGCCCGGACCTGGGGGCTGGGATCGGTGGCAAAAGCGGAATCGAGGGCAGGAAGAGCGGCTTTTTCCGTCAACGCGCTTAAGGCCTCTATGGCATGCACACGGTCGCGCGTCTCACGGCTCGATTGCAAAAGGCGAGTGTAATGCTCAACGCTCTTTTCAACCTCATCACGCCAAAAGAGTTGTGGGTCCAGAGAAAGAAAAGCAAAAAAATGATCCTGCACCGCGTTGGAGAGCCGCTTCAAAAATCCTTGCATGGCAGCACGTAGCGGGGCATCTTGGCTGGCCTTCAGAATCTTCGGAAAGTAAGATTCGTCTTCCAAGAGGGCAAGCGCAACCAATCCCGCCGCCTGATTCTTTACACCCGTTCTCTTGTTAAACCATTCCTTTACCGCTGCGGTGGCCTTGAGCTTTAGGTTTCTATTTTCTAGGTCCTGCTCTCTCGTTTCTAGTCCCTGATCTGCCATCAAAGACCCCACTGCCAGTGCCACACGTTGACAGACAAGAGTATCCGGTTCAGTTTCCAGCATCGGCAGCAAATATTCCATGATTGCAGCATTCCCACTCTTGCCCAGTGCATCAACCACTGCCGCTCGAACGCTTTGGTTCGGATCAGAAAGCCAGTCCACCAAGACCGGAGCCACCTCCTTCCTCCTGAAACGTCCGAGGGCGCCGGCAGCCGAAGCACGGACCATCGGTTCGGGATCCTTCAAAAAAATGGTCAGAAGTCCAATCGCCTTTTGATCCCCGATCAATCCCAATGTGAAGGCGATCCCAGCCCGGGCCTTCGGGTGTGAGAGCCCCATCACAAGATCGGTCAATTGGTGAAACTCTTGTGTTGGCATGGCGGCCAAGGCGGAGACGATATCGTCTCGATAACCTTCATCGGCGCGTTCAAAGGCATGTGCTAAAGGGCCGATGGCCTGTGGATCCTTCAGCTGACCGAGGCTCTTCACGGCAGCGGCTCGCACCTCCCGATCGGGGTCTTGAAGCGCCACTATTAGTGCCTGAACCCCTTCCTTGTTGGAATAATGTTGTAGCACCAGGGCCGCTTCCTTGCGAACTTCCGGAGCGGCATCAGAAAAAGAGGAGAGCAGGACCGAAAAGAGGCTTTCGGTGTGCATTTTCGCCAGGACCCTTATCGCTTGGACGCGGATTTTGAGATTTGCGTCTTGGAGGAGAGCACTCACCGTATCGGCTAGCGGATCCAACAGCGAACGGGGTGAATCTTGCAAGGCCATCAACAAGCGTTCCCGGACTGTCTCCTCTTCTTCACTGAGGGCATGGCTCAGGAGCGGCACCGACCGAGCATCCGCTAGTTTTATGAGGGCCACCAGGGCCTCCAAGCGCGCCGCCCACTCGCTATCTTTTTGGGCGAGTTCCGTCAGGGTATCAAAGCTGCGTGGGCTTGCCCCTTCTGACAAGATGCGACAGAGGCGGGTGCGTACCGATAATTTGGGGTGTGTAAGAGAACGGGCCAATGTTTCCACAACACCAGTTTTGGCGATGCACGTAAGCAGCTCAAAGGCAGGCTGAGACTTTTCTCCCGCCAAGTCCTCAATCCAGACCGCCACCATCCCCATCCGCTCCAGGGCGCTCGCCGCCTCGACCGCCGCCGCCTTCGATTCTCCTCGCAGCGCCTCAATAAAAAAAGGGGTCGCCCTTTCTCCCATCCTTTCCAAGGCCAGCGTCGCACTCCGCCGGGCATCGTAATCGAGATCGGCCAGTCCCTCTCTTAAAGCAGTCAAAGCCCGATCATCAGCAATATTCCCCAGGGCCTGAGCGGCTGCGTCCCTCACCAGCGGAACTGGATCTTCCAGCAACATCCGGCTGAGGGGAGATACTCCCTCGTGCGTACCTAACCGCCCCAGAGCCAGGGCCGCTTCTGCGCGTACCTTGGGTGAGTGATCGCTCAAGGTGTTCAGTAATGTGAGAGTGGCCCGCTGCGTCTTCAACCCCCCTAAAATTCTGGCCGCCCAGAAGCGTTGGGCTTCCCGTTTGGAAGTGGAGAGGACCTTCATGAGAGGTTGCAAAACCAGCTCTCCAAACTGTGCGAGCACATCGGCCACCGGTTGGCCCGTAGCGGAACCGGGGAGACCTAAGACTTCGATAAGAGGGGTAATAGCCCGTTCGTCGCGGATTTCGCCCAAGGCTTGGGTTGCGACACTTTTTACCTCGCGATCCTCACTAGCATCTCGTAACAGCGTAATTAGTGGCAGCACGGCGCGGACGTGGCCTATTTGTCCCAGTTTTTCCGCGGCACCAGCTCGCTCAAGCCAGCTTTTGGCTTCCTTAAGGGTTTTGAGATGACGTTCAACGAGCCCCAGATGATCGTAGATTCCAGCAAGCTTTTGCCGCACAGGAGCGGTTAGCTCTTGGGATCTAAATTGATCCAAGACACTTTCAACGTGGGGAAGCGAAAACGATTTTTTGAGTTCCAAGGCGAGGGGGAGCAATTCTTCCACTCTTAGGTCGTTCACCCGCCCAATAAGAGAGAGACAATGCTCCCGCTTTTTACGCCAGCGGCGCTTTTTGAGAGACCGAACCGTTTCACGAATCAGAACGAGAAAGATTAAGGCGCCGATCGCCCCACCCAAAAAGGGAATAATCTGACGAAGGAGTTCTGCCACCATCTTATGCTGTCTCAGCCTCCTTTAGGCAGGTCTGCTACCCCCTTGCAGATGGTCTCGGATTTTCTGCATCAGCTCCTCCATCTCGCATGGCTTGGTCACGTAACCATCCGCCCCGGTTTCTTTTGCCCAAAATTCGTCACTCTCCTGGCACTTTGCGGTTAAAATCATCACTGGTATAGCCTGGGTCTCAGGGTTGCGCTTCAATTCACGGCAGACCTGATAGCCATTGATCTTAGGCATCATGATATCCAGCAAGATAAGGTCCGGTTTCTCTTCTTGGATCTTCAGCAGGGCCTCTTCACCATCCACTGCCGTGGCCACAGCAAAACCCTCAAATTCCAGGCGTGATCTGAGGGTGAAGAGAAAGTCCGGCTCATCCTCAGCGATAAATATCTTCGTTCTCATGAACTTCCTCCGTGAACAGGTTTTCTACTGCCGCGATTAAGCCTTCGGCGTCCCTGGCATCCTCCGGATAAGAGATCATGCTAATGAAGAAAGCACAGTCTTTCTGGTACGTTTTGATCATCTCCAGCATTCGCTCTTTGAAGCAATAGGCATCTTCTTTTGGGGTATCAGCAAGTAAGACGATCATCTTGCCATGGTTATATTCAGTCAACACGTCACTCCGCCTTCGGAATTCCTGTTTTATCTTTTCCTTCACCGCTTTAAGGATCCGTTCACTCTCGTCTGGGCCGTACTTCTCTTTTATTTTTTCAAAATCAGCGGCCCTCAAGATGAAAACAACCAAAGACAGGGGGCTATCGCGTTGCTGGGACTCTTCAAACTTCGTTTGAATGGTTTCACGCAAGATTTGCTCTGTACTGTACTTGGGAAGAGTGAAGGTGAAGGTGGTGCCTTTGCCCAATTCGCTTTCCACCCCTATCTCCCCCTTATGAAGTTCCACCAGCTCTTTGGCAATCGCCAGACCTAAACCGGTTCCCTTCTCTCCACCACCATCCGAGCGGTCAAGCTGCTGGAATCGATCAAAGATAACCGCCATCTTTTCCTCAGCAATACCTCTACCCGTATCGGCAACGCTAATTTCGATATCACCTTGGCCGTTTTTGAGCGCTATCGAAACCGTGCCCCGGGAGCCCGTGAACTTGAGAGCATTTCCTACAAGATTGTTAAGGACTTGAACCACTTTATTTGGATCACAGAAAACTTCCTTTACTTCCTTTATGTCTTGATCCTGTGAACTAATGAGAGAGATTTCCTTCTCAGTCGCACTGGGCTGTAAAGATTCAATGACCGAGCGAATGAGTTCAGAGATGTCAACCAGCGATTTCTCCAGAGAGATCCTGCCGGCTTCTATCGAAGATATATCCAGCAAGTTGCCAATGATGTTGGCCAGTCGCTTGGCATTGGTTTCGGCGATAAGGAGGACCTTTCTCAATTTAGGGCTGACACTGCCCCAAACACCTGCCGCCACATTGTCTAGCACATTGGAAATGGTGGCCAATGGGGTACGGAGTTCATGGGAAACGTTGGCAATGAAGTCATCTTTAATTTGATTCGCCCTGCGGAGATCCTCGTTCATCTGCCTGGTTTCAGCCAAAAGACTGTTCCGCTCGCTGATGTCTCGAAGTGATGCGAGGTATGCGGTGTCTCCCTCCCAATTCATTTCTACAACCCGCATTTCTACTACGGCTCTTTCCGCTTTTCGAATAACGTCAAGCTCCGTTGTTTCACCTGCCACAACCGGAAAGCCGAACATTTCACCCTGTAGGTCTTCGGCCTTGCGTTCAAAAATAGATTCCGCAGCCGGGTTGACAAAACGCACAAACCCGTTCTTGTCCACAATGATGATACCGTCAGCCTGCTTCCTTATTATCTCGAGGAGATACGTTTCCCTGGCCCTCAACTCCTCTTCATATTGTTTCGATTTCATCACCAACCGCTGCAGCTCGGTGGCGTAGCGGATGGCCCGCGCTAGCACCTGGCCATTGACCTGCCTCTTGTCGAGGTAGTCCTGGGCGCCAGCCCGTAGCGCTTTCACGCCAAGCGCTTCATCGCCAGCTCCGGTCAGCACGACATATGGAACGTCGGGCGCTTGTGCGCGTGCCTTCACAACCGTGTCCAGCCCCTTGCTGTCTGGCAATGACAGATCCAAGAGGACGACCTCAATCCCCCCACCAGCCAGGCGCGTTAAACCGCTCGAGAGTTGGCCGGCGAATTCCAACTTGAAGGATACTCCCTGTGCCGTGCCCAACGTCTTCTCGATCAACTTGACATCATCCTCGTTGTCCTCGATGAGAAGGACGTGCATCGGGTCACTGCCCAGCATCAGAAATCCCCCTTCGGGCCCTCTCAGTTCCCCCATCTTAACGTTCCTTATCGACGACCTTCTTCATGCCAACTTCCCTGTGTTATCGACGCTAATCAGGCCCACACCGTAACCGTATATCCCTTTTTCACCCAACTTTCTCTTCCTCCTGGAACAGGGCTTCGATGCGTTCCATTTCCGTGTGGGGAGCATGTGTGGGGTGGCCGGACAGGATACCACTGACACCGCGGAAGGGCTCGCCGATGTGCATTCCATCGCCGTCAATGATGTACTCTCGGATATCCTTGTCGTGGGCAGACCCACGCATCTTAAGGATGGTTATTCCCCGACGCATTTCTCCCCACAACTCCACATAGCGAAGCAGAATGATGGAGTCGGTGATGGTGGAGATATGGGTTTCCGTGACCGAGGTGCCCCCCAACAGAGCGGGCGTGGTGGCGGTGAAAAGTCCAGCTATCTCCCCATCTTTGATCAACGAGGTCAGGGCGATGACAAATTCACGGAAAGCTTTGATTGTCGAGACACGCTCCAAGGCGGACAGACTGTCCACCGCAACCCGATCTGGTCTAAATTCTTCAATCACTCTTTTCATCGAAATCAGATGATCCTCCAGTCCGGCCATTTCCGGGTAGTTGCAGACCACCTTGAGCTTGCCCTGCTTTTCCATCTCATCAAAATCAATTCCCCAACCCCTGGCGTTGCGGTTGAGCTGCTCGCGGCTTTCCTCAAAAGCGAACACCAGGCACCGTTCGCCACTGGCGGCTCCCGCGGCGACAAACTCGGTCACCATAAGGGTCTTGCCGTTTCCAGTAGCACCGGATATCAGGGTGATGGAATCGCGGAAGAACCCACCCCCGCACATCCGGTCCAGCTCCGCATTCCCTGCCTTAATGCGGACATTGGACGATTCCTGTTTCAATTCCATGGCTGAAAGGGGAATCACAGTAACCCCTGTCTCTGGACTGATGGTAAAAGGGAATTCTCCCTTCTGGTGGGAGGTTCCCCGGAACTTGAGAATCTCGAGGGTGCGGCGCCGCTTCTCCTGCTCCAGCACGTTGCGGAAGATGATCACGTTGTCAGCCACAAACTCTTCCACACCGTAGCGGGCAATCTCACCATATTCGTGGATCCGCTCGGCTGTGAGGATGGCCGTTATCTCCAGATCCTTGAGTGCCAGGGCAACCCGAAAGAGCTCGCTGCGGACGATGCTGGACTCCTGGAACTGGGTAAAAACGGAACTGATGGAATCAAGCGTCATGCGCTTGGCAGCAACCTTCTTAGCCGCGTTCTCGATACGGGCAAGCAACGCGCCGAAGTCGTACTCTCCGGATACGATAGTCTCTCGACCCGGCTGAGGAGAGGCATCCACAAAGGCCCACTTGCCCTCGTCCTCCCATTGGGAAATGTCCCAGCCAAGGCTCCTCATATTTTTACGGATGTCTTTGGGGTGCTCCTCAAAGGTCACAAAAACACCATTCTCCCCTGCTTTCATAATTCCCTCGGCTAGGAATTGGACAGCAAAAACCGTTTTGCCGCTGCCTGCTGTTCCCGCAAGCAACGTCGTGCGGGACTTCGGTAGACCGCCGTTCGCTACCTGATCAAAGCCGAGAATTCCGATTTCCAGTTTTTCGACGAGCGATTCTTTGTTCTCTGCACTCATTGTCCCTCTCCTTCCAGTTCGTCAGACCCGCTGTATGGGTGCAGGTCAAGACCCAACAGGACTTTCTCGCCATCGGACAGATCGCCGACGATCTGCCGAATTGGTAGGGGCAATGCCTTAATCAGGGTCGGCGTGGCCAGGATTTTCTCGTCCTCAGCCAGTTGTGGGTGTTCCAGAACATCGATGACGACCATTTCGTATTGGCCTCCCCATTCCTCCTCACAGAGCCTCTTTAGGGTGGCGATGGCTCGTTCAGATTTTGAGGTCAACCCGGTGATATACAACTTCAGCAATGATTTACCCATTAGTTTTCTCTCCTAAATTGGTTTTGGTTCTGCGGGCACTTGAAACGTTGGTTTCCCAGCACCGATCGAACGGTGGCGGTAGAACGAGACCAGATAGCCCATAAGCTCCAGGGCCATCAGGCGTCCCTCCTCGGCAAAGGCTTGAGCCTTTTCAGGAGTGGCTTCCTCGGTCTTTCTTTTCATGGCAATGGTGTGAATC
>JALLOL010000319.1 GCA_027717875.1 Acidobacteria bacterium AH-259-L09
ATTTCCTCTGGGATTGAAGGGAGGAGAGATCCGCGGGGAGGCACAAATATTGGGCATCGTGGATGTTTTCGACGCGTGTATCCACGATCGTCCTTACCGAAAAGCCTTGACTGGCTATGAGTTACTCGAAGAGTTAACCCGTGGCGGTACCAGAAGTTTTTTGGATCACATTATAAAGGCTCTGTTGAAAAGCTTTTCTCTCTATCCTTACAATGAATACGTCCTCCTGAATACCCATGAACTGGGACAAGTCGTGGAAGTCAATCCGGAAAACTTGTCGAGTCCCGTCATCAAGATTCTTTACGACCAACACGGAAGACCTCTATAGGAACCCAGAGAAACTGATTTGGCAAATGATCCGTTCCTGTCTATTACCAAGGCCATTAGTTACCACGAGTTACCACGTGGATTGTGAATCGATGAACGACGGACTGTTGGGATTATGGGGTCCGAACGCTGAGAAGAAAACGCCCGCAAGTCACGTAAAGGGTCCTTAGATCTTCCTCACCGAAGGTGCAGTTCGTCACCGTGTCTTCGGGAGTTTCCGCGTAGGCAAGCAGGGGTTGGCCAAGGAATGCGATTTCTTATTGATTCTGATTAAGGTGTCCCTTCATGCGGCTGAGCAGACAAACCCAGTGCCCGTTCCCGCGCCTAGCGAGTTTAAGGTGTCGTCCGCCTTTCACGTCGCGCTGGCCAGTCCATCTTACTTGGTAAATATCCAGCCACCTCACGGCGAAGCGACCTGGAGCTTTGGATAGGTCGAGCGTTACATCGCCGCCATTGGGAAAGTACACCGCGTACTGCTTGCCTGGAACGTACGTCAGATAAGCTTCGTTGTCGCCGCGCTCGGAAAGTAACTTGCTGTCAGCGTCCGGTGTGCAACGAAAGATATCCAGGTCGCTAAGCAGCAGCCGCATGCTTCGGATATGCTTCTTTGCCCGGTCGCTCAGTCCCAAACCAGAGTCGGGGCGATGAAAACGCGTGGCGGCACATCCGCCAAAGATGTTTCGCCAAAAGCGTTCCTCGCCGTCGCGGCTATTGCCAAAGCGGCCCGTATCCGCACCGTAGATCTTCACGGTATTGATTGGTCGCGGATGCTTCCAGATGTAATTGCGAACAGCCCACAAATTGTCCCAGTGTCTCTGCCCCCGGCTGTGATTGTTCTGCGAGATATCGATAAACGAATAGAGTTCGGGATGATCGAATGTCCGTTTGTGATGATCGCCCTTTGCATCCCACTGGTCCCACATCTCGGTCGTATGAACTTCGACTCCCGCTTCGGCTGCTCGCTGCTTGATGTGGTTCGACCAGAATGCTCCCCAGTGGGGGCTGCCGGAGGTTTCGTTGTCCATACAATACAGCACGTGGCCGTACTCGAGCGAGTAGGAAAGCATCTTATCGACTTGGCCGATTTGATACTTCAGAACGACTTGATTGTTTCTATCCTTGGGGACAGTAAAGAAAAATGGCTGCTCGTTTCGATTTGGATGGTTTTTGTAGGTCGTTTTCAAACCGGACTGCTGTGCGGTGTAGTTCACGTTGTTCTTGGGATTGTAGGGATGATTGAGCCAATTCGATCCACTCCGGTGGTCAGAATAGTCAAAACGGTCCCAAAGCTCGATTTGTACGATGATGTCGCGCTCATAGGTTAGTTTCAGCATGTTTTGAAATCGCCGCCAATATTCTTCATTCCATTGATCGAGATCATATTTTCCGTTGGGCAGTCTCTTGAACGGATAAAGCTCGAAGCCCTTATCGTGCCGGTCGCTCATGGTATTGCGAATGTAGTTTCCCCCGGCGCTGACAATCTCGTCGAGGTGCTGCTTGAGATCCGGAAGTTGAAAAAGGTTGTCATCCTTGCTGCCGGCCAGCAGGACAACCGGCGTGCCCTTGTATTGCCAATATCGAGGATTCTTCTCGTACGGTCGGATGCGATTCGCGCTGCGATCTGCAGCGAGCCCGTACTGGGCCATGCAGACGATAGTGAAGACGCTGGCCAGGTTCCGCCATGATTTCATTGTTTGTTCCTTCTTGGCTTAGTCCGATTGAGTGAATCACCCCAAGGGCGGTTCTCTGCCAGGTAGCGGTGCAGGAATCAACGGCGAATCATGATGGTGAGCCTCCTTCCATTGGCCGCCCTGCTTAATCCACACTTCTGAAACCCGCCAAGTACCTTGTCGCGTGAAACCTCCCGGCCACGTGATTGTCCCGACCAAGTAAAATGTAGCAATGGCTGTCTCACCGTAGATCTCCACATCGAGATGGCGGCGGACAACTTGCCAATCGGTCTTAAAACCAGCACCCGAGAAGGCTTGGAAAGTCTTCCTTTGGTCTTCAAGGGAATCGAATCCCCAAAGGAGTCCGCCGTCCGCCAGGAAGCCGCTGAATTCTGGCGTGTGCTGTTGCACCGCCGCGTCCATATCCCCAGCATTGATTGCGGCGTAATGCTCCAGCACAGCGGCTTTCACATCAGCCATATCATCGGCCTGCGCTACGGTTGTTAGAACCATGCCCACTGCTAATACTATTACTGTGGCAACTAATCGTTTCATTCTTACACCTCTCTGACACTCGCTACTTTCGTGGCGTGGATGACCCAGTTATGATTGAGAAACTTCTCAGAAACCATCAATCGCAGAGTCCATTACAGCACCTCCAGGAGTAATTTTCAGCTCAAGAGTCTGGCATTAGCGATCTCTGCGTCGCTACTTTCGCCCGCTGTCGGTCCGTTACGGTTACTGCCATTGTCTTTTGTCAGTCTCAACATTTGTAACGTGTACAGATAGTCGATGCGTTGCAGATAATCGGTCCGTTACGCTTACCGCCACTGTTGCCTTTGTCAGTTTCAACATCTGTAACGTTTACAGATAACGGTCCGTTATGGATAATCGGATCCGTTACGCTTACTGCCATTTTGTCAGTTTCAACATCTGTAACGTTCAC
>JALLOL010000320.1 GCA_027717875.1 Acidobacteria bacterium AH-259-L09
GATCTTCGTAGTGGGAGATTCCCATGCGAAGTGTGAGCGGCGTCACTGTCTCTTTCAGCGGCGAGAGCTAGAATCTTGCGTCATGGAGTCGCATCAAGCTGGTGCTGACAATACTGGGGTTGGCCTATGTCGTTGACCCATAATGATTTCCAATAATCCGGCAGAGAAAATGGTGAAATTGCCACCTGAGTTTTTGAAACATGTTGAGAGCGCAGCGCGAGAAAATCTTGACGAAGACCCGCTGGACGTCGCTCTCCAGGTAATTGAAAAATTCTCCTCCCAATCGGATGCACGCTTATTGGCCGAATATTTGGAAACCATTGAAGTTCCTGAGGGCGAAGATCCATTCCACATATTTGTAGAGCAAGCAGCCGAAGAAGTTGAAAGACTAAGAGAAGCCTCCAAAGAGGGATAACTGACTTTTGCATCAGGCGAGAAAAGAGGAGCGCTTAGACCTCCAACGAGCCGTTTCGTCTTGCCCTTACCTTCCGCTGGGGAAATTCGCCCCATTTATGATCTGGTGACAATCGTCACTGCCGCGCTTCTCAAATCCTGAATAGGATGTTTACCATGCAGGAATGCAGGTTGGGTGTGCTTTTTCTTTTTCTGAAGAGGTGATGGATGAGTAAAAAAGAAAAACTTACCTTGATCATTTCGCGTTCTGTCGACTCGCCTGCCCGTAGGTACAGGATCTCTCACGCGTTTCTTATGACGGTTGGAACTGCTCTGATTGTTCTTTTTTCTTCCTTCGTCTCATCCACACTGCATTACTATCGCATGTGGAAGAAGACCAGTGATTATCAACTCTTAAAAGTGGAAGCGGATCGGTTTCGTAAGGACAATGAGGCATTTCAACTAGCGACAGGGCAGCTCGGTGAAAAAATCTCGCTCCTGGAAGTCGCCTCCAAGAAGCTCGAAATCCTTTCTGGTATAAATCGAGAAGGTCTGGGTGGGGTTGGTGGTCCTTCCTCTTCTGATAATCCTCTGCTGAGTCTGGACGCACGATCTCTCATCCGGCATTTCAAGTCCTTGGAACGAAAACGTATTAGTCTGCATACCAAGTTGAGACAGCTGCAGGACATTTACAACACCGGCACCATTCTCTTGGCAGCCACGCCTGCGATTATGCCGGTGCGTGGGTATCCCTCCGGCCGATTTGGCTATCGACTCGATCCTTTTAGTGGAAAACGGCAGTTTCACCCCGGGATTGACATTTCCGCCCCTCGAGGAAACGAGGTCACTGCAACAGCGGATGCAGTCGTGGTTTTTGCCAGGCGAAAATTAGGATACGGAAAGCTGGTTGTGTTGGAGCACAGATTTGGCATCTCGACCCTTTATGGTCACTTGGACGGTTTCACGGTGAAGCGCGGGCACAAAGTCAAAAAAGGGGATATTATTGGCTACGTTGGCCTAACAGGACGTGCCACCGGTGCTCATCTTCACTATGAAGTTCGACTCAAAGGTCAGCCCCTGAACCCACTCCGTTTTTTCCGAGATTAGCGGACAGGCAGGCAGAATGGGAGAGGGAAGAGCAATGAAAGACACGAGAGAGCTTATGCGCGAAAAACTCAAGCAGACAAAAGATAAACTGGAGGATGTCACCTGTTATTACAGTTCGGGAGATGGCGAGCAGTATGAATGCGCTTTGACAGAGCTTCCTGCAGGGTCGTTGGAATCATTCCTGGCAAGGAGTCATAGGTACACTTACCTTCAGGAGCCCAGTGGTGACATTCGCGCTCGGCGAAATACGGGCGAGGACAGTTATTTTTCCCGTTTCTCGGGTATCGTTTTAGATTAGAAGGGGTTCTGAGGAAAATCGCAAGTCAGGGATGGATTGCTGGACTGGCGCCCAGCCGGGATCCGTGCTGCGTCCTCTCTGGTTCTATTTGAGGAAGAAAGGAAAGTTATTTACTCTGCGCCCATAGGGAAACGACCAAGTAAAAACGGCCAAAAAATGGCTAGAGAAAAATTGCTTGCAGGCTCTATCTATTGTGCTTGGTTGATATCTATTTTTATGGGGTCAGCAGAGGCGATTCCACAATTCAACTCAGGAGGGGGCCGATCCACATTATCAAACTTATTGCACAGTTGGAAGCCATACACTGTCGAAGAAGAGATTAAGATCGCCGGCTATCTGAGACGGAAAACACAATCCTATCTGCAATTAGTGGAAGGGCTTGGTCCATGGAGTTTTGAGAATAGGCCTGATATTGATGAAGAAAGTGCCGTTCTTCTGGATCTCAAGATAAACGACCTCAAGGTGTCCTTGAAGGAAATGATAGCAACCCTGAAGCTTATTGAGAGGCTTAGTAAGCAGCGCCCTGGCGATTATGCCAAAAGTGCACCTCTTCTATGGCTCACTGTCGTAAAAGACATTTCAACTGAGAAAGGAAACGCAAGGGATTTAGACAGAGTCGGGTTAGTCAAATCTAATTGGGCCAACATCGTAGATATCGCACTTCCAAGACTATTTTCACGGATACTGGAGTCAAGGCTTACCGAGTTATTAAGAGAAGAGGCAAAAGAGTAAGCCCCAATTCGGTGTCAATTCAATATCCTTCACAGACAAGCTTGGATTCGCCCCAATCTCGTGTGTCTGATTCTCTTGAACCCGAGAGGTGTCTGATGCCGGTGGACGAATTCATCCGCTGCCTTGTAAAGCCTTTGTTATTGCTTTTCTGATCGTATAAATGGCGATGCCCATCCATACAATATTCACGAAAGCAGAAGGAAAAGCTCCGTAGTGGATGGTATTAACGATGAGAAAAACGCTACCTCCGATATTGAGCAGTTGGTAGGCAGTCGAGTTGCCCTCTACCCTTCTTGCTGAGACTAATGCATAAGCGAAAAGAAGCGCTGCTGCACCGATCCATCCGATGATGTCGATCAAAGTATCGTTGTTCATTATCATGGTTCGTCTCCTGTACCT
>JALLOL010000322.1 GCA_027717875.1 Acidobacteria bacterium AH-259-L09
AAGTTTCAGGTCAGTACTCTGGTTCATAAATACACTAACGTTTGCTGAGGGTCTGGTGAGGCGAGGTCGCTCTGACCCCCTCATGGACTCAGGGGGACCCCTCGCTTCCTTGGTGTTGGCTTAACGAAGCGGATGTCGGTTTGCAGCTGGATGGTCAGGGAGGTTCCCTTTGGCAGGACAACCTCATCGCCTTTCTTGAAAAGTCCTAAAAGGGTTCCCGCTCCCGAGCCAATCCCAGCGCCCACTGCCAAGCCTTTTAAACTTCTGCCGGCGATGGCGCCAATCGCTCCACCGCTGATGGCACCGCCAGCCGCGCCGGAAGCGGTCTCTTTCCCTTGACTTCCTGAAGACTTCAGTTCCCCCCGCTCTCCATTTTGATCTGTTTGATACCCTTCGGCCGATTGAACTACTGCTTCAATCTGCCGGGTGGTTCCATCCGGCAGGATAATGCTGTCAAATGCCAGAAGTAGTTCGGCTTTGCCTTTGATATGTCCGGGTTGTTTGCTCATCTGCACGTGTCCAATGACATAGGTGCCGGCTGGGATGATGATCCGGTCATTGGATGTGATCGGAATCGCAATTCGGCCGAAGAATTTGTCTCCTGACTGGGCTGTTTTCGTATTGATAGTCCGCTGCAAAGTGATGAAGATATCTGTCTTTCTGGGGATGACCAGCTCATCTAGGGTCTGGCCAAAGACGTAAGAAAAGGTCAACAGGCAAACAAGGAAACGAATCATAAACAATTAGATGAAGGAAATTCGTTAGGCGTTCAAAAATTCGCCATTCGCCATTCACAAGTGTATCACCTGGGCGAACTTTACCGCGGAAATATTGCGAATCCCCTGCAGCACCTCTTCGGGTATCTCACCGTCGGTATTGACCACTCCGACGGCGTGGGGTTGGTCTCTGTCCCGTCCCAAGACAAAGGAAGCGATGTTGATCCTGGCCTCACCTAATATTGTACCCACCCGGCCGATGACGCCGGGGGTATCTTCGTTTCGGATGAAGAGGATTTGTTTCCCCAGCTCGGTTTCCACCGGAATGCCGTCGATCGAGACCAAACGCAGGTTACCCTTCCGCAAGATTGCTCCTTCGATCCATTCGGTTTTTTGAAGTGAGCGCAATTGGATACTAATGAGATTTGAATAGCTGCGCTGCCGGCTGCTCATTGTTTCGATCACCGAAATGCCGCGTTCCTCAGCATAATTCCTGGCATTCACTTGGTTGATCTCTTCCGAGAGAATGGGCTTCAAGATCGCTTTCAGGATATAGTTACTAATTGGTTTAGAGTTCACCTGGGTGAGGTCGCCGTAATATCGAATTCCGATCTCTGAAATGCGAATTTGGGAAATCTGGCTGACAAACGAGCCCAATTTTTCACCCAAGCGAAGATAGGGCTGGATGTGCTCGAGTTCTTTGCTCGTCATGGAGGGAAAATTGACCGCGTTAAGGATCATTTCATGCTGCAGGTAGTTCGCCACTTGTACGGCAATGTCGTAACCTACCTTGGACTGAGCCTCGGCAGTGGAGCCGGCAATGTGAGGTGTGAGGACAGTCGCATCGGACCTCACAAGACCAGGGGGAATGTTCGGTTCGTTCTCAAAAACGTCTAGGGCGGCCCCGCCCAGTTGATCTTCTTCTAGCGCTGCGGCCAGGTCTTCCTCAACTACCAGCCCTCCTCGGGCTGTGTTGATCAATAATGCTCCTTTTTTCATCAACTTCAAGGTCCGTTCACAAATCAGGCCTTGAGTCTTCTCATTAAGTGGAACGTGCAAACTGACAAAGTCAGATCGGGACAAAAGCTCTTCCAGAGACAGAAGTTCGACGTCTAGATCGCCGGCATACTTCTCACTCACAAAGGGATCATAGGCCACCACTTTCATATGGAAGGATTGTGCACGTTGGGCTAATATTGAGCCGATTTTGCCCAGCCCGATGATGGCCAGTGTTTTGTTTTGAAGCTCTTGTCCCACCAGCGCCTTCTTCTTCCAATCTCCGCCTCGCAAGGAAGCATCGGCGAAGGGGATCTTGCGCGCCATTGCGAGTAGTAAGCCAAAAGCATGCTCGGCTGCACTGGTGCTGTTACCGCCCGGAGTATTCATCACCACTACACCTTTGCGAGTAGCCGCTGCCAGATCGATGTTGTCTACACCTGCCCCTGCACGCCCGATCACCCGAAGGCAGCAGCCCGCCTCAATCACCTCCCGCGTGACCTGAGTTTTACTGCGAACAATCAGTGCCTCAGCATCACGTACTTCCGACAGCAGAGCATCGGGAGACAGCTCGGGTTGGTAGATGACTTCCAGACCGGTTTGTTGTTTCAGATGGTCAATTCCCTCTTCCGAGAGTGGATCTGTGATCAGTACTTTCATGGTTTTTCGTGCTTTCGCGCTTTCATGTTTTCGTGCCTTCGTGCTTTCGTGCATTGGCCACTTGGCCTTTTGGGTCTTATGTGAAGATTGGGTCTTTTGTGCCTGTCGCTTCCAGCATGGCAGCTCGAACGCTCTCACCCAGCTCGACCTTCACTCCCATCTTAAATAGGCAGAGTTCGATGGCCGAGAGGACCGAGAAAACATCCACCAGGTCAAAGTAACCTAGATGGGCAATGCGAACAATCTTGTTTTTCAGTTCACCCTGTCCGCCCGCTACCTTAATCCCAAACTCCTTTTCCAGCTTGTTAACCAGGTCGGCAGCCGATACACCCTGTGGCGGAAATGCTGCGGTCAAGGCGGTAGCTGGAGAGGAGGAAAGAAGCTTAAACCCTAGTTTTGAAAGCCCCTGCCGCGTGCAGCGAGCCATCAAATTGGCATCGGCCACTACCCGATCGGGGCCCTGCCGAAGGATTTCACGGGTGGTTTCGTTGAGGCCGGTGATCAGTGAGATTGCCGGAGTA
>JALLOL010000323.1 GCA_027717875.1 Acidobacteria bacterium AH-259-L09
TGGCCCTGGCCGGAGCGGGCCCAGTACTGTTACTGGCCGGAGGACTCAAGGCTGCTACCAGATCCCAAACTCGCAAGCCCAACATCTTGGTGATCATTTCTGACGACCAGGGGTACGCCGATGTCGGGTTTCACGGCTGCAAGGACATCCCAACACCCAGCATCGATTCTCTTGCCCAAAACGGCATCCGCTTCAGCAGCGGCTACGTCTCGTGTCCGGTGTGCAGCCCGACACGAGCCGGCCTGATGACGGCACGCTACCAACAGCGCTTCGGCCACGAATTCAACACTGGACCGCCGCCCACAAGCCTCATGGAGCACGTCGGCCTACCGCTTACGGAAACCACCATGGCCGAGGTATTGAAGGCCGCCGGCTACGTCACGGGAGCCGTGGGGAAATGGCATCTGGGCATGCGACCCCGGTACCATCCACTTGAGCGCGGTTTTGACGAGTTCTTCGGTTTTCAGCACGGGGGGCATTCCTACATCCAACTCGCCCCCGACGACTATAATCCGATTCAGCGAGGCAGAAAGCCCGTTCACGAAAAGGAGTACCTGACCGACGCCTTCAGCCGCGAGGCGGTTGCGTTTATCGACCGTCATCGCGACGAATCGTTCTTCCTTTACGTAACCTATAATGCGGTGCACACCCCGATGCAGGCCACCGAAAGATACCTCAACCGCTTTCCTGACATTAAGGACCAGAAACGCCGCACCTACGCTGCGATGCTGAGCGCCATGGATGACGGGATTGGCGCCATTCTCAAGAAACTTCGCGAGGTCGGCATCGAGGACGATACGCTCATCTTCTTTCTCAGTGACAATGGTGGCCCCACGCAAGCGAATGCTTCGAGCAACGATCCGCTCCGAGCCGGCAAGGGCACGATGTACGAGGGTGGTACGCGCGTTCCTTTTGTGGTGCAGTGGAAGCAAAAACTCCCGCCAGGCAAGGTTTACGACCACCCCGTGATCTCTTTGGACATATTCCCAACAGTGGTTGCCGCAGCAGCAACCCAGATGCCTGCGGACCGCGCCATCGACGGTGTAAATCTCCTGCCATATCTTACGGGAGAGCACAGGACACCGCCGCACGAGACCCTCTTCTGGCGTTCAGGGGACCGATATGCAATGCGCCAGGGAAAGTGGAAACTGGTCAAGCTCGGCGACCGCTCACCTGAACTGTACGACCTGTCAGAAGACATCAGCGAGACCACCGATCTCGCTCAGCAAAAGCCTGACCTCGTTCAAGAGCTGAAGAAAGCGCTCAATAATTGGGAGTCCAAACTCCAAAAGCCGCTTTGGACACCGTCCAGAAGGCGGAGGCAACAACGCAACAGGAGACCCAACAGGAGAAGTGGCTGACACGGAGGCTCTTGACCCGTCGAAGGCAGGTGTGGTGGTGACGCCAACAAAGAAAGGGGGGACAAACAGGCAGGGGCGCCCCCGCGTTCACATCAAAAGCCTCTTCATTTGCCTGCTGATCAGTCTGAGTATCGCCATTTGGTTGATTGCACAGGCCGGCCAACCGAAGGTTAGAGCCGCCGAGAGGTCACCCAACATCATTTTTATCCTCGCCGACGATTTAGGCTGGACCGACCTGGGTTGCTTTGGCAGCAAGTATTACCAGACCCCCAGTATCGATCGCCTGTGCGCTCAGGGCATGAAGTTTACAAGCGCATACACTAACGGGCCCAACTGTGCTCCAACCCGTGCCTCACTCATGAGCGGTCAGTATGCTCCCAGACACGGCATCTACACAGTCAATACCGGAGCCCGCGGGCTGGAAAAGTTTCGCAAGCTTATCCCAGTGAAAAATGAAAGGAACCTGCCGCTAAGTGAGGTCACGGTCGCTGATGTCTTGAAAGGTGCCGGTTATACCACTGCTCATTTCGGCAAGTGGCATCTGGGAAATGACGATCCCTATCATCCGTCCAAACGAGGTTTCGATAAGGCAATTGTCACTGGTGGAAGACACTTTGCGCCGAATTTTCGAACAAGGCCAAACGTTTCCGTCAATCCAGGCGTTTATCTGGCCGACTTCCTGACCGACCTGGCTGTCAAGTTCATTGAAGACAACAAAGACCGGTCATTTTTCTTATACCTGTGTCATTTCGCGGTGCATACGCCCATCGAAGCGAAACAAGAGTCGATCGGCAAATACAAAGATAAGCGCCCAGTGGGCGGTCACCACGATCCCGTCTATGCCGGCATGATAGACAGTCTTGACCAAAGCGTGGGACGCATCATGGCCAAGCTGGACGAGTTGACGCTCAGCGAGAACACGATCGTGGTCTTCTATTCAGACAACGGCGGCGTCGGAGGCTACGGCAATATTGGTGGGTCAACCGGTAGGAATATCACCGATAATGCACCGCTGCATGGAGGCAAGGGGATGCTGTATGAGGGCGGTGTGCGGGTACCGTTGATCATCCGCTGGCCCCGTGTGGTCCAGGCGGGAAGCGTGTGTCGCGAACCCGTCATAGGGATTGATTTTTATCCCACGTTTCTCGAGATCGCCGGGGGCCGGCGCAGCCCCGAACATCAACTCGACGGTGAGAGTATCTTGCCACTTCTAAAATCAACCGGACACGCCTCGCTCAACCGCGACGCGATCTACTGGCATTTCCCCGGATATCTGCAAGCCAACACCGAGCAAGGCACTTGGCGTACCACGCCGGCAGGCAGCATTCGCAGTGGCAACTACAAGCTTATTGAGTTCTTTGAGGATGATCATGTGGAGCTCTACAATCTCAAAGACGACATCGGCGAGCGGATCGATCTGGCCAGTCGGATGCCGAAAAAAGCAAGGCAACTGTTGACCCAGCTTCGGAAATGGCGCAGGGGCATAGGCGCAAAAATGCCCAAGAGCAAGGCCGATCTGTGA
>JALLOL010000324.1 GCA_027717875.1 Acidobacteria bacterium AH-259-L09
CTGGGCTCAAAGAGCGTTCTTGCAACTTGTTGCTCGTATATTTTTGTGTTAAGGCGTTATAGATATAGAGAAAACAATCCCTAATCGGTTAGATTCCGGGCCGGGAATTTCCACGGCTCTTCAATCCCAGAAAGGGGGGTACTTCTCATGCCCACTTACCAATTTCGAGGTCGCCGATACGATACGGGAGCAGTAATTTCAGGTACGCGTGCTGCTCAAAGCAGGCAGAATCTGGTCGCTGCACTGCGCAGCGAAAGGATCATGCCAATCAGCATCAGCGAGAAAAAGGCAAAGGCAGCAGGCAGGGGAAGGAAAGTTGGAGCGGGGGATCTGGCGGTCTTTACAAAGCAATTTTCTGTCATGTTAGAAGCGGGTATGCCTCTGGTGCAAGCCTTGGGAATTCTGGCGGAACAACAAGACAATCCCGCTCTCGCCACCACCCTTCAGGAAGTTAAGGAGGACGTCGAGGGTGGCTCGACACTGGCCGAAGCCATGCGCAAGCACCCCAAGGTTTTCGATACCCTCTTTGTCAACATGATTTCTGCCGGCGAAGCGGGCGGTATTCTGGATGTCATCTTGCGGCGTTTGTCGCTTTTCGTCGAAAAAATCGTCAAGCTGAAACGCTCTCTTGTTTCCGCCTCCGTCTATCCGGCCATCGTTATCACCGTCGCAATCGGCATAGTTGTTGCCATCATGGTGTTCGTGATCCCGACCTTTGCCGAGTTGTTCAAGAACATGAACGCGGCCCTGCCTTTGCCCACCCGCATCGTGATGGGAATAAGTGATTTCCTGGCTGGCTACATCCTCCCCATCATGGCCGTTCTTGCAGTCTCAGTGGTCCTGGGTCAACGTTACTATACTACTGAGGGGGGGCGGGTGAGGATCGACGGGATGATCTTGAAGATCCCTGTCTTTGGTGCGGTAATTCAGAAGATCATTGTGGCTCGATTTTCGCGAACCTTGGGGACACTCCTGACCAGCGGTATTTCAATCCTGGAGGCACTGGACATCACCGCTCATACGGCTGGAAACGTTGTGATTCAGAACGCCCTGCTAGAAGCGAAACGGGAGGTTCAAGAAGGCAAGACTTTGGTTGAACCCATCAAACGGGCCAACCTGTTTCCGCCCATGGTCGTCCAGATGGTGGGTGTAGGGGAACAGACGGGCGAGCTGGATCAGATGCTGCAAAAGTTGGCCGACTTTTACGAGGAAGAAGCGGATGCTGCAATTGCGGATTTCCTGACTTTGATCGAGCCTTTGATGATCGTTTTTCTTGGCGGTGTCATCGGCGGAATTGTAATCTCCATGTACCTGCCTATTTTCAGTCTGATTGGAAAGCTGGCCGGTGGTGGATGATTTCAAGAAAAAACTCCTGATTCTCATCATATGCAGGCTTCTTCTGGTAAGCCTGGTGCTGGGAGTGGCAATTTTTGCTCTTCCCCAGCTCTTCTTTTTCGAGTTCTTGCAGCCGTTCGTCCTGGCTTTCTACGTCCTTTCTATCCTCTACATCCTGTTCTGGAAGTACACAGAGCGCCAAGATCTTCTCTATTACACCCAGTTTTTCTTTGATCTCATCCTGATTTCTTTACTGCTTTTTGTCTCGGGAGGAATCAACAGTCTTTTCACGCCCTTTTACGTCCTGATCATCGTCTATGCCAGCTTGCTGAGACAGCGCAACGGGGGGATCGAGGCCTTAACCTTAAGCATCATCTCCTATTCGGGGATCGTCCATCTCAGCAAACTTGGCTGGGTTCCCGGAGGAGCTGATATCGGACCCTACCCTTTGTTCGTCTACCGGATCTCCCTGAACACGCTCGGGTTCATGGGCGTCGCCATGCTTGGCATTTATCTCTCCGAGCGGCTACAAAGTGCACGCCGTGAATTGGGCACTGCCAAAGTTGTTCACCAGAGCATCGTCAACAGTATCCGTGATGGGCTGGTCACTCTTGATTTACAAGGACGTATTACCTCCTTCAATCGAGCTGCCGAAGAAATCTGTGGCGACTCACAGCTGGAGCTACTCTCAAAACCTCTCTCCGAGGTTTTTCCGGAATGGATGTTAAACCGTATTTTGGAGAGCGATTTTGAGTCAAACCCCAGAGCACTCCACATGGAATGCTGGACTAAGAATAAAGAAAACAGCCTCCTCTTTGTGGGGATGAGCTGTTCCCCACTTTTGTCTCATGACCAGGAACAGATTGGCTACTTCCTCTCTTTTCAGGATCTGACCGAAATCAAAAAGCGTGAGGAGGAGATCCAATTCAAAGAAAAAATGGCTGCCATTGGCCAGATGGCGGCTGGTTTGGCCCATGAGATTCGCAATCCACTTGGCTCTTTGTCAGGAAGTATCCAGGTCCTCAAATCAGAGCTGCGGTTGTCTGATAAGAAGGCACGACTCGTCGATATTATTCTCAGGGAATGTGAACGACTCAATAAGATTGTGGGTGACTTTTTGGCTTACACCGGTGCCAGACCCAGCAACCCTCAGCCGGCAGATCTTCTCTCCCTTGTCCAGGACACTGTTGATCTGTTCAAGAACAGTCCTGAATTTCAGGAACATCACCGCATCGAGATCGTGCCTCCGGCCGAACCCATTCATTGTTTGTTTGATTCTGACCAGTTTCGGCAGGTGGTTTGGAATATTCTTCAAAACGGCGTGCGCGCCATGCCTGAGGGAGGCGCGCTTTCAATCAAGCTGGGCACGGAAGACTCTCGAGCCTTGCTAAGTTTTCAAGACCAGGGAACCGGGATGGGCCCGGAGGAAAAAAAGAAACTGTTCCAGCCCTTCCACAGCGGTTTTAATAAAGGAGCTGGATTAGGAATGGCCATTGTCTATGAGATCGTTCAGGAGCATCATGGAAGCATTGATGTCCAAAGCCAGGG
>JALLOL010000335.1 GCA_027717875.1 Acidobacteria bacterium AH-259-L09
AGAAAGATTGGAAGTTGGAAGTAGCGCTCGCTTCTTAAGGAGGCCAATTTCTCTGACTCCGTGATTGCGTTCTCATACATCCCCGCGTCCCAATATGCCAACATGAGTTGCTCGTGTGCATTAAAAAAGTTTGGATCCATGTCCAACGTTTTCTGCAGTTGTTCTATTGCCTTCTGGTACTGGTGTTCCCAGGCAAGCTCTATTCCCACAACCGTGTTTATCTGGAGGGAAAGCGGATTAAGTGCCAGAGCTTTCTCCATTTCCGCAGCCGCCTCATCCAACCGACCCTGAGCAAGGAAAAGTTCTCCGTACCATTGGTGAGCGGTAGCATAGTTGGGGTTGAGTTCAATGGCCCGCTTTGACTCTGCTTCAGCGGAAGACCAGTCCCAATCGTAAGAGGCCTTGATCAAGCCCAGCGAGGTGTGAGCCTCAGCGAGCGTGTTATCTATTTCGAGCGCCCTTAGTGCTGCGGTCCTGGCCAGTGGATAGACCTCATTTGGCGTGCGATGCTCGTAAAACGCCATTAAACTGTAAGTGTCAGCCAGTCCAGCGTAGGCCTGCGCATAACTGAGGTCTCGTTGGATTGCCTGGTTGAAAAACTGAACTGCTTTCTCGAATCCTTCTTTTGTTCTCTTATTCCAGTGGTAGCGTCCCTGCAAGTAGGACTGATAAGCCTCAGGATTCTGCGTGAACCGTTTAGTCAGCTGCTTCTGTTCCTCTCTGCTTAGCTGTAAGCGGAGCTTCTGGGAGATTTCCTTTGCAATTTCCTCCTGTACCGCCAAGATTTCTGCTGGCCTTCGGCTGTACTGTTTGCCCCAGAGCACGCTGTCGTCTTCTGCATCTACCAGTTCGGCACTGATTGAAAGACTGTCGCCCCGTTGATCAAGCCTCCCAAACAGCAGTGCCCGGACACCCAGCTCCTTCGCTATTTGCTGTGAGTTTATGTCTTGCCCTTTGTAACGTAGAACTGAGGAAAAGGAAATGACCTTGACGTCAGGCAATTGGGAAAGGCTGTAGATGATACTCTGAGCAGTCCCCTCGCTCAGGTATTCCAATTCGGGATCATTGCTCAAATTTTCAAAGGGCAGAACTGCTATAGAATCGATAGCCTCGCCCGGCTGGTTTAGAAACGACCAGAAAAAGGCGAGCGCCAGAAGAAGCAGCAGCAGCAATCCTCCCGCTGCGATTGTCCAAAAGAGTCTCCCCGATCGTTGGGCAGCAGGCGCCGGAACCTCCGTGCTGACCGCCGATTTTCCAGAGTCAGTGTCTCTCTTTAGCCGCATCAGCTCACTTCGCAAGTCAGAAGCTGTTTGGTAGCGGAGCTGGGGATCTTTCTCTAGCGATCTATTGATGATATTTTCTAATTCGTCGGGTAACTCTGGGTTCAAACGAACAGGCGAGGCAGGAGCTTTGTGAAGAATCTCATCAAAAAGGGCGGCAGAGGTATTGCCCCGAAAGGGAAGGCTTCGAGTCGCCATTTCATAGAGCACGACACCCAATGAGAAAAGGTCGGTCCGGGCATCCGACTCTTTTCCTAATGCCTGCTCGGGCGACATATAGGCCACTGTCCCTACAGTACTACCGGGACTGGTCAAAAGCTCCTCGGATGACTGAGCTGTCGGCATGGCTGAGTCCACTTGTGAATGCTTCTCCATCAACTTGGCCAGACCAAAGTCGAGTATCTTTGCATCGCCGCGCTCTGTGATGAAAATGTTGGCCGGTTTGATATCTCGGTGAATGATCCCTTTTGAGTGAGCAGCGTCCAGTGCATCGGCTATCTGAATCCCCAACTCCAGCAGCTCATCCGTCTCCAGCGGTTTGCCCTGGATGCGATGCTTGAGTGTTCGCCCTTCCAGGAACTGCATGACAATGAAGGGTTGCCCTTCATGCTCACCAATGTCATAGATCGTGCAAATGTTGGGATGATCCAGAGCAGAAGCAGCACGGGCTTCTCTCTGGAACCGCTCCAATGCCTGGCGATCTTGGGCAAATTCCTCAGGCAGGAACTTCAAGGCCACATAGCGGCCCAGCCGGGTATCCTCCGCCTTGTAGACCACCCCCATACCACCGCTACCAAGCTTTTCAAGAATCCGATAATGAGAAATCGTCTGGCCAACCACGCTGCCTCCCCCTGAATTTTTGGTGTGATTCTCCTCAAATGCTAAGGCTTTGCAGAGTGAAAGGCAATACAATCCAGTTCCCCACCAACGCTGCGCCGGCTGCTCGAAAGCGAATTCAAGGTATGTTGAAGAGAGACAGTGGGAAAGACAGGTTTAGCCATGGAGGACTTTGAGAACGATCTTGCCCCGGGCATGGCCCTCTTCACTGTAGTCATGAGCAGCCTTGGCCTCAGCAAGAGGATAAACGCGGTCAATGACCGGACGAAGCTGGCCCGCTTCCACCAGCCGATTCAGGTATTTGAGATCTGCTGCACTGGGCCTCACCATAATGAGCCGTGCCCGCTTCCTGGAGACCAGGGGCAAAACAAGCATGCTGAGTAACAACCCGGCGCCAGGCAATGTGCTGATGTAGACACCCCGAGAGGCAAGCAGGCTTGAGCATCCCCAGTATGAGTCCACAGCCACAGCATCAAAGATGATCTCATAATGGGTTGCTTCCTTCCGGTAGTCCTCCTTTCGGTAATCGAGCACCCGGTCAGCTCCAAGCCTCTGAACCCAGTCGACGTTGTCTGTCGCGCAAACGGCGCTTACCTGTGCACCCATCGCCTTGGCAATTTGCACTGCCAAATGGCCGACCCCACCGGAAGC
>JALLOL010000325.1 GCA_027717875.1 Acidobacteria bacterium AH-259-L09
TCTCAAAGCTGACTCTCTGACCGCTCTTTTCTCCACCTGAGTGATTTCTGAGGGAATGCAAATCACAATCCTTGGGCTGAGTAAATGATTTCGATTATGGGCTTTCTTGATGAAGTACTTCAGCATCTCTTCGGTGACATCGAAATCAGCGATGACCCCATCCTTCATGGGCTTAATGGCCACAATGTTGCCCGGCGTTCGGCCCAACATTTCCTTGGCCTCATGCCCGACCGCCTCCACTTTATTGGTCAACTTGTTAATTGCTACAATGGAAGGCTCATTGACGATGATTCCTCGTCCTAGGGCATAAACCAGTGTGTTGGCAGTACCCAAATCGATGGCAAGATCCTTTGAAAAATAGGCGAAGATTGCACGGAAGTTCATAAACTTCTCAGCAAAACAAAGTCTTTATCACTGAGTTCCTCATTGGCTTTCCTAAGTTGACGCTGCACAATACGGAGCTCGTCAAACGACAAGGAGTAGGTGAGCCAGCTAACCCATTGCGCTCTTCCCGCTCTAAAGTTAGGGCGTTATTATCCTCCAAAAGACTACCGCTTTTCAATGGGGGCAGGGAAAAATGGGTCCAAACCTGCTAATCCGCATTTCTCACACCCGCGGCCCAATCATCCGCCCTGACTGCGTTCCGCTCGCTCGGCTTCCTCAGCGTACCCTACAGTACGCTTGCGGGGGCCTCGGTCGGGCGCCTCGTCAGGCCCGCCCTTCCGGTTCCATCGCAGCATGATCGATAGTTTTTATCCCGGCCGCAAGATTATAAGGATTTCGAAGTATAAACCGTGATCACCGTCACAACAACACAGCCTTCGACCGACTTTTACCCGATCCTATGTTATACTGAGCGTTCCCCAGCGAGGAGAATATAGATGTTAGGTCTGTTTCGACGAAAAAAGAAGGGGCTAAAGTGGATTCTCTGGATCGTGATCCTGACCTTGAGCGGTGGTATGGTCCTATTCTTCGTCCAGACGCCAAGCGGAGTCAGCGCCGGCCTCGGCATCGGTAACGTTGCGGCGGTTGCCGGAAATCCAATCACTGCAATCCAATATCGAAGACACTACAACCGCCTGCTGGAGTTCTATCGACAAGTTTACAAGCTGGACGAACGCGATCCGAGTCTTTTGAGACAACTAGGCCTGGACCAGCAGGCACTTGATCAGCTGATTAACAATCACGTTGTCTGGTATGAGGCTCAAAACATGGGCATTGAGGTTGCCCCGGAGGAGATTGTCGAGCATATCAGCAGTATTTCAACTTTTCAGGAAAACGGGAAGTTCATCGGCGCGGAGCGCTATAAGCAATTCTTGCGAGCCAATAACTTGGCTCCAGCGGAATACGAAGACAGCGTGCGGCGGGAAATCGCACAAGACAAACTAAGGAAAGTGTTGACGGATGCCATTCGTGCCACACCCGAGGAAGCACGCCAAGAATTTCTAAATCGCAATCAGGAAGTCCAAATCCGATACGTTGTGATGGATCCGCGGAAAATGGCTCCAAAAAAAGTCGATGAAGACGAACTGCGGGTTTATTTGGAAGAACACAAGGAAAACTATAGGACCTCTGAGCAAAGGAAGGTTAAATACATTAGTGTTCCGCTTAAACCCCAAGACGTGGAACTTACGGAGGAGCAGATCCAAAACCGCATGGCCTCGATCAGCGAAAAACAACGGGTTCGCGCCAGTCACATCCTCATCCGCCTAGACGACCAAAAAACGGAGGCAGAGGCCAGAGAGAAGGCGGAGGAAATCTTGCAGCAACTTCGAGCGGGAGCGGATTTCGGAGAACTGGCAAAGAAATTTTCAGAAGATGAGGCATCGGCAGTAAACGCTGGAGATCTAGGGTTCTTCGGACGCGGGCAGATGGTTCCGGAATTCGAGCGCGTGGCTTTCTCCCTCGAACCCGGCAAAATCGGTGACTTGGTCAAAACCAACTATGGTTTTCATATCGTCAAGGTTACCGACGTCCAAAAAGTCGATCCCCGGTCATTGGCCGAATCCGCTTTGCGCCAGGAAGAAGCCGGGAAGATGGCTCGTAATCTCGCTACGAAGATCGCTTACGAGGCGAGAAAGGACTCAAGCTTGGAAACGGTTGCTCGGCGGTACAACCTGGAGAGCAAGGAGACTCCCTTTTTTGGCCTGGGAGACGTGATTGCCGATTTGCGGGTCCGCAGTGATTTCAACCAGCAGGTCTTCACTTTGGGTAGAGGTCAAATGACGGAACCCTATGAGACGGCAGGGACATATGTTGTGGCCGAATTGGTGGATATCAAACCTACCGAGATGTCCGACTTTGAAGCAGTCAAAGATCAAGTGGCCGAAGACTTCAAGTCGAGCCGAGGAGAGGAGATGAGTCGGGAAAAGGCCTTTGCTTTCTTCAAAGCTGTCCAGGACGGACAGGGCTTTCAGAAAGTGGCGAGGATGCAGGATAGCAAGGTGACAACGACCGATTTCTTTAAAAGGGGCACCTCCATTGATGATACACTGGGCCAGGCGACGGAGGTCCTCAATCGGGCCCTCCGAATAAAGAAAGGCGAGATTAGCCCACCTGTGGTGGTTTCCGGCAATTACGTGGTTTTCGAGGTTGCTGAGAAGAGTCCGGTTGACGAGGACGAATTTCAGCAGCAGAGGGAACAGATCACACAGGGGCTCACCGAGCAAAAACGCGTTAGATTCTTTTCCGCTTGGCTCAAGAACGTGATCGAGAAGCTACAGGACGAGAAGAAGATCGAGATCAACCGCGACCTGCTCGAAGCCATCGTAAGTTAGTCATTAGAATAATTAGAATAAGTACGTTGGATTATTGAGTTAGCTTTGACGTTCGCCCCTCGCCTAGTCCGCATTTCTCACACTGGCTCGTGACG
>JALLOL010000326.1 GCA_027717875.1 Acidobacteria bacterium AH-259-L09
CTAATCCCGTGTATTATTTTTCTTTATGCAAGAGCGCAAGTATGTGCGCACTTTTTTATTAATTTCCTCTGCTTTCGTTCTCTATTTTCTCTTCCAGATCTTTCAACCTTTTCTCTTGCCGATCAGCCTGGCCGTTATCCTGGTGAGCTTGTGCTATCCGGTTTTTGATTGGACATGTAAGAAGCTGAAGGGGAGGCGTGGCTGGGCGGCTCTAATGACCTGCCTGTGGGTGACGGCGAGCATCATCGTTCCTTTCGTGGTGCTTGTGGTACTTTTGGCCGCAGAGGTGACCGAGGTCTATCAGCAGTTTAAGCGGAAACTGGACAGCGGCGAATTAGAAAACCTCCTTGATCTTAAGGATAACGCCTATTTACAGCCGCTGTTAGACCGGATCAACCTGGACTTGGACAATATCGACCTCATGGGTAGTCTGGCTGATGCTCTTCAGCAGGTGAGCCTCTTTTTTCTGAGCCACAGCACCGCTATGCTCTCTGGTCTCTTTCACATATTCACTGGTTTCCTGGGTTTCCTGATCATGTTGGTAACAATGTTCTTTCTGTTCCGGGATGGGAACCGTTTGATGGAAGAGCTGAAGACCTGGTCTCCCTTTCCCGAACGTTATGAGCAGCTGCTGGTCAACAAATTCCAAGAGATCACCAGCGCTACTGTTCTCGGAAGCTTGTTGACCGCTTTGGCCCAGGGGGTTGCTGGAGGTTTGGTTTTCTGGATTGTCGGAATCTCTAACGCCCTTTTTTGGGGTTTCTTGACTGCTTTGTTCTCTTTGGTCCCAGTCGTCGGTACGGGAATTGTCTGGGTCCCCTGGGCCATCTACTTGTTCGCGACAGGGTCGGTAGGTTGGGGAATCTTTCTAGTGGTAACGGAAGTCCTCTTTGTGGGCATGATCGATAACTTTTTACGACCGCTCTTCATCCAGGGAAAAGTCAAGATGCATACTCTGCTTGTGTTTTTTGCCATTATGGGTGGGATTGCTTATTTTGGGATGATTGGTATGATCTTCGGGCCGATTATTGTGGCAGTAGGTCTGACGTTTCTTGAACTCTTCAAGATCGAATTTCGCAGTGAACTCGCTAAGCTAATAGAGGAATGAGCCTTTATCAACGCTGGATTCAGAATCGAGAGCGAACCCTGACCTTGCGCGACCGCAATCGAAGAATCTTCCCCTTTGATTGGGGCTTGGAATGGGTCGGCAATAACGGCGATAGGGGGCCAGGAGATCCTTTGACCTGTTTGAAAGAGTACGCCGAGGAGGTTTTGCGCGACAGCGATTCTTTTTTCGATCCGCCCCCCCTTCAGGACTGTGCCCTGAAGGGGAATGTTTTGACCTTTGCCACTCCCACACCTTCGCTTTATCCTGAGAACAATACCGTTTACTGCCGCTTGTTTACAGCCCAAGATTCTGAAAAAGCTGTGATCGTTCTTCCTCAATGGAACGCCGCTTCCGACAGTCATGTGGGTCTTTGCCAGAGCCTGAGAAGGCTTGGCATCACGGCGGCCCGTCTGTGTATGCCCTATCACGAGCAGCGGGCGCCCGAAACAATGAAGCGAGCCGACTACATGGTAAGTCCCAATATCGGTCGAACCTTGCACGCCGCGCGGCAGGCCGTTTTAGAGGTTCGGCAATTGGTAATCTGGCTTAAGGAACAGGGCTATAAGCGGATAGCGGTCCTGGGCACAAGTATTGGATCGTGTATCACCTATCTGGCTTTCGTTCATGATCTCTCCATTTGCACTGCGGTTTTTAATCATGTTTCTTCCTTTTTTGCCGATGTGGTCTGGACCGGTCTTTCAACTCGCTATGTACGCTGGGGTTTGGAAGGTCACGTCTCACTGGAGAATCTGCGTCGATGTTGGGCTCCTATTAGCCCCTACTTCTTTATTAATCGCCTGAAGAGCAGACATCGTCCTCATCTGCTGATCACCGCCAAATATGACTTAACGTTCATGCCTCAGCTTACTGAAAGGGTATTGCATCAATACGAGGCTCAGAACATCCCGTACCAACTGGTCGTTCTGCCCTGCGGGCACTACACGACCGCAACCTTCCCCTTTAAATACCTGGATGGTTGGCATATCTGTCGCTATCTGATTCACCAGCTTTCCAGTCACAGTTAACTGAGTCTCGACTTGACTCCAAGGGGTGAGATCTCTATCACAGCGTGCCGTCGTGCTTTCGTGACTGCCCACACGACAGCACGAAAAGACGAAAAGACGACAGCACAAAAGGCAGGTGCCGACAGAGTGCGACGAGTGGTTTTCGGAGGCGAACCCATTAATGAGTTATAGTTGGATCGATGGTGAAGAATATTCTCCTGACCGGCCATCCAGGTGTCGGTAAGACCACCTTGCTCAAGAAAATTATCAATCGATTTGGTCATCTCGCCCTCACCGGTTTTTATACCGAGGAGATCCGTGAAAAGGGTACCCGTGTGGCTTTTAAGGCGGTGGCGCTGAATGGAAGCGTGGTCGTTTTCGCTCATCGCGACTTTCAGACCGCACCGGAACTTCGGGTTGGAAAGTATGGGGTCAAGCCTGAAGTACTGGAGACGCTGGTACTTCCTCACCTGAATCCCTATCGAAAAGCTGCGGATCTGGTGGTGGTGGACGAAATTGCCAAGATGGAACTGCTTTCGGTGCGGATTAAAGAAAAGTTGGTGGAGGCTCTCGATTCCGAATGTCCGCTGCTGGGAACGATTTCCCTCAAAGGGACCGGTTTTGTCAAACGTGTCAAGGATCGCAAGGACGTCGAGATTTTTAAAATCACCCCGCTAAATCGGGACGCTGTCTTCGAGCAGGTTTACCGCAAACTCCTCCAAGTCCTGCCCCCAACTTGAAACTAGCCGCTCGATTG
>JALLOL010000327.1 GCA_027717875.1 Acidobacteria bacterium AH-259-L09
TCCATCATCGGACGCCGGCTTCCAACAATTTAACCTAAATATCAGTTGGAGTGCTCACTAATTACGGGCCCAAGTTCAATTAACCCGCTCTGCTTTCCAACTTCCAGGGAATCAAATCAAACGTGTTAGAATATCTTGCACGCGAATATTGGGGCTGGGGGCGTGTCGCGTCTGGCAGGCTCTGTTTTGGACTTTTAACTTCCTTCGGAGCATTACGTGACAGGGGGAAGGAGGTCACTAATGGGAAGTTCCCTGAGGGTGATCCACTACCTGAATCAGTTCTTCGGTGGTATCGGAGGTGAAGAGCGGGCTAATGTACCCGTGCAGGTCAAGGAAGGATCTGTAGGACCCGGAAGGGCCCTACAACAAGTATTGAAGGACCGGGGTTCGGGGCTATGAGACTCGCGGAGAAATTTCACCTCACTTATTCTTCCAACATACATCCCGGTGAAACTTGGGAGGAGGTAGAGCGCAATCTGGCGACTTTTGTTCCGGCGATACGACGGAGGCTTTGCCCGGAGGACGCTTTTGGAGTGGGATTACGCCTGTCGGCACAGGCTGCGAAAGGTCTGGAAAGAGCCGAAAACCTCGCGGCTTTTCAAAAATTTCTTGGCGAGCAGAACTGTTACGTCTTCACCATTAACGGGTTTTCCTATGGAGTGTTCCACCGGGCACGAGTCAAGGAGCAGGTCTATCTACCAGATTGGAAGGACGAGAAGAGGTTAGACTACACCAATCGATTGGCTCGCATTTTGGCAGTACTCTTGCCCGCCGAAGATGATTTGGAAGGAAGTGTCAGCACGGTACCGGGAGCTTTTAAGGAGAATGTTCACTCTGAGGAAGATGCTCAACAAATGGCACGTCTAATGCTTGAGCACGTGGTATTCCTGGACAAACTGAGGGAGCAAACCGGAAAAACGATTAGCCTTGCCCTGGAACCGGAGCCGTGTTGCTACCTGGAGACCGTGGACGAGGTACTGACTTTTTTTCACGACTATCTTTTCAGCGCAGACGCCTTGCACATGCTCGTGGAAACCCTGGCTTTGCCACTGGCAAAGGCGGAATCGGTGGCGCGGCGTCACATTGGTGTTTGCTATGACGCTTGCCATATGGCCGTCGAGTTCGAAGAGGCAGTCGAGGCCCTTCAGAAACTTGAAGACGCCGGCATCAAAATCTGTAAGTTTCACATCAGCTCGGCGCTTCGGCTCGAGTTTCGAGGCGGAGATGGGCAAGCTCAAGCAGTGTTGGCTCCCTTTGTTGAGAGCACGTACCTTCATCAGGTGGTGGAAAAATCTTCCAAGGGCCTGGTTCGCTACACCGACTTGCCGGAAGCATTAGCCCAGGAAGCCAAGGCACACAGTCAAGGGAGGCAAGGCGAGAAAAAGGAATGGCGAGTCCATTTTCACGTGCCTATTTTTCTCTCGGAAATGAAGAATTTCCGTACCACCCAGGACCATCTGGTTTCCCTGATCGATTTCCTCAAAAGTAACCCTGTCTGTCCTTACCTAGAAGTAGAAACCTATACCTGGGACGTACTCCCCGAGGAATACAAGCATTTGGATACGGCGAGTGCCATCAGCAAAGAACTAAACTGGGTGCGCAACAGGATCGTGTCGTGAGCAAGATACACCTGTTGGACCGCCGGCGATCCCGATGGCAAGTCTATCTGCACCTCGGCCGGGTCTCCAACCTGCCTACGGTGTGGACGAACTCTCTGACCGGCATCATATTGAGTGGCGGAGGCCTGGACGGTGTCACGCTAGTGTTGTTGCTCTCGGCACTGTCACTTTTCTACACGGGTGGTATGTTCCTTAACGATGCTTTCGATTACCAGTGGGATCAAGAGTCGCGTCCTGAACGCCCGATTCCGGCAAAGGAGATCACTCTAAGGGAGGTGTTGACAGTCGGCCTCAGCATGTTGATTCTTGGGGAGGGGCTGCTTGCTTTGCCGACACTTTTGCCAGCTAGACTGCCCAATCTGGAAGTCATGTCCTGGGGCTTAATACTGGGCTTCCTTATCATCTATTACAACTATCGGCACAAAAAGGATCCCCTCAGCTCGCTGGTGATGGCCCTTTGCCGGGCCATGGTCTATCTGATATCTGCGGCCACGGTAGCCTCAGCGTTGATCCCGCAAGTTCTGACGGGCGCCGGCATTCTGGTTGCCTATATGCTTGGACTCACTCATGTCGCCAAGCAGGAAAGCCTCAAGGAACTGAAAAACTTCTGGCCCTTGGGCTGTTTGTTGGCGCCTTTTATCTATACGTTTGTGCTGCTACCGCGACGGGATGTGTACAGCTTGATCTATTTCTTATTCTTGGCCTGGGTGATATACGCCATTTCGCTTCTGTTGCGGAAACGAGGAAGGGATATCGGAGGAACCGTAGTCAGACTGATTGCCGGAATTTCACTTGTTGATGCCGTCTTGATCGGGACCGGCAGCGGGCAAGTGGCCTGGGGAGGAGCAGCGCTAGCGGGTTTCCTTCTCACCTTGTTTTTTCAAAGATACATCCCGGGAACATGAAGAAAGCGAATACGGGAGCCACGACGACTTCCATCGATCTGTTGGTCCGCATTTCTTACATCGGCTCGTCACGAAGCGGCATCAGTCCATAGACAAATGGCCTAGAATCAGGTCCTTGACCTCCGTGGCGGGCACGCAGGTTTTCTCCCGCACCAACTGCTTTTCGCTGGAGATGAAGAGAGGCCCCCGACAGGGGTCATCGGTGATCCTGCCGTGAGAGCCTTTCACCAGGCTCGCATTAAGAGGAATCACATCCAGGAGGTAGCGGAGTCCTAGTCTTTTTTTAAGCAATGTGGCTGCTACCTTCAGGTTGGGAAATCGAATTCTCGGGTCGAT
>JALLOL010000328.1 GCA_027717875.1 Acidobacteria bacterium AH-259-L09
AGTCGACAGCATCCAAAATACACCCCGATCCCAACAGAGATGCAAACCGCCAAAGCGACTATCTCTTGCCAAAGACCCATCTCCCCCCAGTGCTTTTGAAAGAATTGATTGAGACTGTAAACAATTGCTCCCATCACAGCTGCAGCGCCCAACGTCTTCAAAAAAGTGGGCACCACCCGGTAATCTCTGAGGACCCCCAACTTATGCTTGAAGCTCCTTGCCAGTAAAGCATTGCTCAGTGTGACTGACAGGGCAGTTCCAAGAGCCAGACCCACGTATCGGTACTCTTGCGGAAGAATGAAAAAAACTAAGATGAGGTTGATTGAAAGGTTGCTTGCCACCGCCATTAAACTGATCCGAACGGGAGTACGAGTATCGCCTAGAGCATAGAAGGTCGGCACGTAAATCTTCATACAACTGTAGGCGAAAAGCCCCAGTGAATAGAGAATTAGCGCGTATGCGGTGTGCAGAGTATCGCTCGGCGTAAAATCGCCCCGCTCAAAAAGTACATGGACGACGGGTACCGCTAAAACCATCAGGCCGATCGTCGAAGGGATGGCCATAATTGAAACGAGCTTGATGGAATTGGCAACGGTCTCCTTTAATTCGTCCCAGCTTTCTTGCGCGGCAAAAAGTGAAACGTCGCGCAGATTCACGACACCCACCGCCACTCCAAAGAGCCCAATGGGCAAGTAAACGATTCTAAAAGCATAGCTTAACCAGGAAACCGGACCATTCGCCTGAAGGAAAGAAGCAATCTGAGTATTGACCAGAATATTGATCTGAACAGCACTGACGCCCACAATCGCAGGAGTGATCAGCCGGGCGATCTTGCGCACTCCCGCATGATTAACGTCAAGACGAAGCTGGAAGCGATAGCCTTGTTTCCGTAAAAGAGGCACCTGCACACAATATTGGAGCAGGCCTCCGAGCAGCGCGCCTACAGCCATGGCGTGAATCGGCAAGATTCCCCATTTTTCAAACTGCGGCGCAAGAAAGAAACCTGACAAAATCACGGCGACATTGAAAAGAGCAGGCGCCAGCGCAGGAATAAAGAAATAGTTCAGCGTATTGAGGATTCCCATAGCCACCGAAGCCATGGCGATCAGCATTAAGAAAGGTGAAAGAATCCTGAGAAGGTGAGCAGTGACCTCCACTTTTCCCGGAACATCGGCGAATCCGGCTGCCAGCAAATAAACAAATGATTCGGGGAAAATAAGCAGAACAAGCGTGAAGCCTCCCAGAAGAATCAGCAGCCCGCTCAGTACCAGGTTGGCTAACAGCCATGCTTCTGATCGGCCTCTCTTGTAGAGGAACTCGGTAAAAGTGGGAACAAAAGCTGAGCTTAGAGCCCCTTCGGCGACCAGATCTCTGAGTAGATTGGGAATGCGGAAAGCCACCAGCCAGGCGTCATTGTAAAAACCGGCCCCGAAGAGTTTCGCGAAAACCTGATCGCGCACCAGTCCCAGAATACGGCTGATGAAAACCGCGAAACTAACCTTTCCGACAGCGCGAGCCGCAAGAGCAGGTTGAGCCATGTTTTTCCGTAACAGCAGACCGGCTGACCGCTTGAGCAGCGACTAGCCCGCATTTTCCTAGTTTTCCATCTGACCCATCACAAGTTATCATTCTTACCTGAATTATTTGTGACGGGAGTCTACAGGACATGAAATTAGGAGAAATTGCTAGCAAACTGGGATGTGAGCTGCGAGGCTCTAAAGAAGTTGACATCACTGGCGTGGCGGGAATTGAAGAGGCGCAAAAGGAAGAGCTGACCTTCGTTTCCAATCCAAAATACCTACCCAGGATTCAATCAACTCATGCCGGAGCAATCGTTCTCTCTGCTGATGCACCTTCGACTTCGATTCCTACCTTGATTTCTGACAATCCTTATCTCACCTTTGCTCGAGCCATTGAACTTTTTTATCACCCCCCCCCGAGCCGGTGCCGGGGATTCATCCGACCGCAACCATCGCCGACAGCGCGGTGCTCGGCGACAATTACTCGATTGGAGCCAATGTAGTTATCGGCGAAGGAGCCCAACTCGGTCATAATGCCGTTCTTTATCCCAATGTCACCATCTATCCATATGCCGAAATCGGGGACAACTTTGTTGCCCATTCGAACGCCGTGGTTCGCGAGCACTGCAAAATCGGAAACGGCGTGATTCTTCAGAACGGAGCTGTGGTCGGAGCAGACGGCTTTGGATTTGCGCCCCAGGCGGATGGCACTTACTACAAAATTGCCCAGTCCGGCATCACGGTTTTGGAAGACAACGTCGAGGTAGGGGCCAACTCTTGTATTGACCGTGCTACCGTGGGCGAGACGCGAATCAGAGCGGGAACAAAAATCGATAATCTGGTACAGGTGGGGCATGGTTCTCGGGTTGGCCGACATACCATCCTAGCCGCTCAAGTCGGCCTGGCCGGCAGCACTCGAGTGGGCAACAATGTCATGTTGGCCGGTCAAGTCGGAGCTGCAGGCCATCTCAGCATTGGAGATCGGGTGGTGGCCACTGCGCAAACCGGTATTGCCCGATCCGTGGAATCGGGGAAAACCATCTCGGGTACGCCCGAAATGGATTCAGCTCTGTGGAAGCGAAACTATCTTCTGCTGCACGAGCTGCCTGAGCTCGCCCGCACAGTGAAGCGTCTACAGAAGGAACTGGAAGAATTGAAGCAGAAAGGCGCATGAGCCCGGATCATTCATAAATGTCTTGGCGGTGGATTGGCCAGACATTTATGAATAATCCGGGCTATACCGGACTGGTTTCGTCACCTTCACTGGTAATAATCCAGTCCCAGATGAGTGATCTGTTCTTCGCCCCGCATATAGCGAAGTGTATTCTTGAGCT
>JALLOL010000033.1 GCA_027717875.1 Acidobacteria bacterium AH-259-L09
CGGCATGGGAGAGGTCTTTTTGGCCGAGGATACTTCACTGGATCGGAAAGTTGCCTTGAAGTTTTTGCCGGACTTCATGCAGGAAGACCCCACAGCCAGAAAACGCTTTCTGCGGGAAGCCAAATCGGCGGCGGCTCTCGATCACCCTTTTATCTGCAAGTTAAAAGTCTTTCAGGTTTGCCTCGTTCCACAGTGTTAGATATCTCTCCATATCCCCTTTATTGCGAGACACTTGCCAATGGGTTCCATTTACACCTCCTTTTTAGGATTACATATCCTTTTATCTCAAAACGTTAAAAAGTCGTTAAATTTTGTGGGTAGAAAAGAGTGGGGGGCTTTTGAAGTTGAACGCTCTCAGCCTTCTAAAAGAGGACCGATTAGGGCATGAACTCCAGAGACGCAATATTTTCTTCTCCATGTCTCTGAAGTTGGTCCCTTCTCTCTATTAGCCACGGTACCGGCAAAGTCAGCGGGGGGGCGTTGCGCGTTGCGGTGGACGGGTGTTAGAATATTGAGTAAAAAGGAGGACAAATGCCATTGTCTACCTATATTGGTCTCCCTCTCGAAATAAACGATGCACTCAAAACAATGCTTATGAATCTATTCGAGGATAAAACCGGGGATTGGCAGGCGTGGATTATCCTATCTCAATCCAACAATCAGTGGGAGGTCACGATCACAAGACCTGACGGTTCCAAATGGAGGCATGATTTTGGACCTGGTGAACACAATCCGAATTTTATTCGCAGTAAAATTCAGGAGGCTCTTCTCCAAGAAATCGAAGGCAAGGGAGGGAAAGAAGCGGACATACTGTGATCGGAGTTCAACATCTACGCGGTCCTTCTTCTTCCCTAATAAGTTAAAACGGGGTCTAGTTTTTTCCGAAGATCATTACATCAGTTTTTGCAGCTTCTTCCAGATGGCGTTTCTTTAACAAGTGTCCATAAATATCTACCGTGATCTGGATACTGGAGTGTCCCATCTGTCTACTGACATAATAGATATCGGCACCCTGGCTCAACTTCAAGGAGCCGAACGTGTGCCTAAGATCGTGCCATCGGACCTTTGGATCAATACCCGCTGCTTCCAGTGCGGGCTTGAACTTGTTCTTGTAGAAATCATTTGCAATTAGAGGGGTTCCTTTGCAAGATGGGAAAACCAATCCTTCTTTTTTACTGGTCAGATAGAGTTTGCGTAATTCTTTTTTGAGTCTGGGAGAGAGGTCAATGCTGCGTGTAGATTTTTCCGTTTTTGGAGCTACGTAAATCCAGCGAGGTTCTCCGGGCTTTCTCTCCGGGCAGTCGCCAAATCTCCAGTACAGTGATCGCTCGATACCGATGACATCATCATCCCAGTTAATATCCTCCCAAAACAATCCGAATTGTTCTCCCTGCCTCATGCCCGTTAGAATTGCTGTCAGCACATAAAGACTCGTCTTAGAATCGAGCGTATCTAGTAGCGATTTGATTTGCTCTGGATTCAGTGCAATACCCTTGCGACGTTGAGTGGATTTAGGCTTGCGTACTCCGTCCATCGGTGTGTGCCGCAGAAAATTATCTCCAATCGCATCTTTGAAGATCTTGCCTAAAAGATTCACGTCAGTACGGACGGAATTACTAGCCAGCCCCCTCTTCAGCTTGTCCGCAATAAAGCCGTTAACGTCGGCGCTGGTAATCGCCGTAATTGGATAGGGTCCGAATCGGGGCAACAGGCTTTTTGCAATGATGTGGCGGTAGCTTGCCCGAACCGATGGCTTGTAAGTACCGATGTCCAATTCCATCTTTTTCCAGTGGTCCACGTACTCGGCAAACGTTGCTTTAATTAGTTCCCGATAGGTTCCATCCAGTACGTCAACAGAGTGTCTAGACAACCACTCCTCAGCATCCTTTTTGCGTCGGAATCGTTTGCCAACAGGCTTACCATTCAGGCGCATACGTGCCTCGTATCGCACGGTGTCGTCTCTTAAAGTTTTTCTGTGGATACTTCCCATTGTGTCCTCCTTTTTTGGACAAAAGAAAGCCCTGGCACGGATATGCGTTTTGACCCGTTCTTTTGATGGAAGAAATGGCCGCACACCGGCCAGGGCAACTTAATTATACTTGAAAGAGACTTCGGGGTCTGCTGCACCACTTCTTCCATCTGATTAAAGTATAGCCTAAGTCGTGATTAAGATAAAGACGTTTTTTTAAGTTTTTTAATGACGGTGGAAAAGACAGAGGAGAGTGGAGAAGAACCCCATAAGAAGCAATTACGTAAAATTGTCGCGAGGAGCTGATAAAATAGAAGGTGTCCTCATATATGGACGTGTAGCTCAGAAGGAAAGAGCACAAGTTTCGCAAACTTGATGTCGCGGGTTCGAGTCCCGCCGCGCAATCTTATTTTTAGGCCGGATCTATCCGGCCTTTTTTGAAAGTTAGGTAGGTGTGAACTGGGGAATTCTCTTAATGTTGCTCATCCCATTTACCAGCTTCAATGAAGACTTTCCAGGCTTCTTTGATCAGCTTCTCACACTCTTGAGCATAATGTTTAACTTCAGGATAAACTTTTTGTTGGAAAGCGTCCAAGACCTGTTTGGTCACATCGTCCGCGCACTCTGTTATGACTGTAGGTTCATCGTCAGCTAGCAGCCGGAAGAATTGAACATTGAACTTCTCTTCGTCTTCGTACTGAACAATCGATAGTTTAGACCTACGATGGTCCCTTTTGAGCTTTCCCAGTTCCTCTTGGGTATCCAAAGTGAACTTTTTACCCGGTAGGTATGTTTCGTCTTCATAGATTGCCACCAGGGTATCGATAAGCTCGGCGAATTTAAGACGATCCAAGTGATATCTTTCCGTTTTCGCTATTACAGCAAACCAAGCATTTTTCATACTTCTCCCCACTATTCCTCCAATCTTAGCACTGTTTTCTTCACGCGGTAATTAAGCTTGCACACCGCGCTGGTTTCTGTCCCGCCACGGTGACTTTGGGCAAAATCTGGGGGCGGATCGTGAACCGATCCAGGGCTGGCTTATCAATTGAGCCGTTTTTTGCGTCGTGCTAGTATGGAAAGTGTGTGAATAAATTCACATTATGAGGGCAATAACCCGCAAGACGCATCTTCGCACGGAAAGCGTGTTTTGTGGCGTAACTAACGGGAGTAGAGAATGTGGGCTGTTAAGAGGAAGTTCTCTCTAGTCTAGTCTTCTTCGGTTGTCGCCTGGTTGCTTTCTAAAGCCACTACACGGTGGTCAATCTCGATCTCAAAGTATTCACCATCTTTGTAATAGAGGTCAACCGTATTTAAACGAAGAATCCTGTATACCATCGCTTTGATCTGCAACGACAGAACCGGGTGGCCAGTAGGAACTAAGTAGATCCGCTTCCAGACCGTTGACCGCAGTTTCTCAGCTAATCGTGCGAGACGATCGCACAGTTCGCGGCGTAGCGATTCCGGTGTTGATGCATCCCAGTTGCCATGGCTAGCCTCATACACCTCTCCGCGGAGATAACGTTGTGGAATCTCATGCACTCCTGCGTTCGCAATGATTGTCAGGACCTCAGTTTCACCGCCCGAACGGGATAGGTCGGTCAAGACCTTCGCGATTTCCTCCCTTCCGTGCCGAGCGACGGCTTTGTTCAGAAGCTCGCCAAGATCGTCATCCTTCACGAGAACCCTTCACTAGACGTTCGATATCATCATTAAAAAACTTGTACAGTGGAGTACCCGATCGCACCTTGAAAGCAGGGACGATTGCCCTATCACGACTGTTAGTGAAGAACTTTACCCAAATACATTCGTCAGTCCGAATGAACGAGTAGCGAAGTACACGATCGTGAAATAAGAGTGTTGGTTTTGTTTCTGTATCTGCGCTAACTTCACCCAGCAATTGGCGGATCTCTGACACAAAGTGCTCTACTTTGGGGGTCCCGGTGCCAGTCTCTTGGAGGTACCTTGTAGCAGCGTTGTCTGGTGCCAACAACACGGCTGTGGTAGGCCGACCAGCAGTACAACGAGCTCGAAGCATGTCGTAGAAGTCCTTAAAGAACTTCGGAGAGTATAGTCGTCCGATGGTTAAATTTGCTGCGTTCAACCAATGTTCCTGATCATCAACCTCCCGAGCATTCATATTACAACTTACCAGACCGCTGTCGTGAAGGAGCGTGCTTCCCACAACAGTGTCGGAAACTTCCCGGATCATTTCCTCCCGCAGTTTCCACTCAAATAGGAATTGGAGAACTCCGACCACAAGAAGAAGCGCGCCGACGCCTGCCATAAGTTGGTCAAGAGCGATCTTGGCCCAGACGTAATCGAAAGTGCTGGCTCCTGCTATCAGGGCAAACCCAAGAATCCCAAGAAGCATCATAATTATGAGGGATCGGTGCCTATCCATCTTACCGATTTTACTCCTTCTCCCAGATTCTCAAGAGTAACGTCTTTTCGGAACGTTTACGCTGACTATAGCTACCGTCGTTTTGTTTCCACTAAGTCTGAAATCGCTTGGTTAGTCGATGCTGACACAGATGGAGCTGAGGTCGGGAATACCCTTGTATTGGTAACAAGCAAATCAACAGCATCTGGCTTATATACATTGATCCTTTCCCAACTGGCTTTCAGTGAATAGGAATTTCCTTTTTCGGACTGATTGTATTGTGGGGGAGAAAAGAGGTCAAGGAGCGGTTTGTGAGGGGTGGAGGAAGCGGACATTCTTGCTTTGGAGTTCATTCTACCCCTGGTCCTCTCCTCCCTCTTAAATTTAACGACCAAGGTCGAAATCTGAGTGTTTTCACACTAAAGGGAAATATGGGTTCCTATTAGGGCTATAATCTCCAAAGTAGCCAGCGAGGATGGCGGAGACGACATTTTCTCCACATAGGATGTATCTTTGTATGTACACATCCTTGTCTCTGGAGAGAAATGGAGGTCAGTGTAAGAACCCCAAGAGGTTGCGCAGCCCCTTGGGTGACATCAACCACTGACCCCCCGGCGCTGGTCGGATAAGGAGGTGTCGCTGGAGAAGACATGAAGAACTCCAGCGACTTTAACCAGAGTTAATGGCAAGAATCATTAACTTCTGGCCTACATAAAAACCAGCACCAATTTTGGAGAAGTGCGCCAACCATCAGGGAATCTACAAACCCGAAGGGGCCGTTGAACCCTGGGACTGTAAAACCAGGGACACTACTCCAACTCGAATCACGGAATCAAATGACTTGGAGCGTACACGTCCTTGAATCTAAGGGGAAAGAGACCATGCTGAAATTCTTGCAGTCCATCTGGTAATCCAGGTTCGGAAACGAAGTGTTTTCCGGTCGGCAATCGCAGAACGTATTCAGCGTGCCTCACGGCACTCGTTGCACCCCCAAACTCAGCAAGAAGTTGCTTGCGTTTGAGCAACAGGTCGGTCAGAACCGGAATGTGTTTTTCGATCTCGCTATTGATCGCTACGATTTGCTCACGAAGTTTCTTTGCCCCTGTATGTGCTTCTTCCAGGGTAGATTCTGCCTGTTGGCTTTCAGCCTGGATTGTTGGCAGCTCGTCTTTGTGGGCAATAATCCGGTCCCTTTCGCGGTTGGACTGTTTTCTGAGATCAGCAATTTTGGTTTCAAGTTCTAGCAGGTTGCGATCATTTTCAGATGTAACCGGCTTGCGCAGTAATTCCTGACGCTGCTTTACTAGCTTTGTGCGTTCGTAGTCCAGCTGTACAAGTTTCTGTTCCAGTTCTTTGATCTGTCGTTTGGCGGTGTCTACCTGGGCGTACTCTTCCTTGGGTTTTGATGGTGACGCTCTCGGCACAAGTCTTTGGGGTTGTCCCATTCTTTACCTCCTTTTTTTAGGTCGTTCTCACTACCACTTATATCTGGATATAAGTGTCAAGCCTTTAGCTTCCAATCACGGACGGGGGCGGATCGGGCATACCACCGTTTTGCTTCTGAGCTTCTTTTTGCTGAGCAGCATAATGCGCATCAACATCCCGCTCAGATTGACTCGTTGGCAATGAAAGAATGCATGGCGGTGGCTCCACGATTTCCGGCAGATCACCTGCAAAATTCTCCCGATACGTCTGCTTTGGCGGTACTCCCGGCAATAGCCCTCCGGTAGCTTGCAAAGCATCAATCATTGCCCTTTGGCCCTGGATGATCGTGATCAAATTTTCCTTACTAAGACTGTTCAAATTGATTACTTTGTCACTCATGTTTACCTCCTTTTGGGTGATGACAAATTTACTTTTGCCGATGTTCGTTTTGACACTTTGTTGGACTGCGCCGGTATCTGGATACAGTTCACACGCCCGTTTGCAAACCGGACCTGTGCCGTACTCATGCCAAATGTCGTCGTTCGTCCTGGCTCGCAAATCACCACAGCAGCATTTTCCTAGCCTGGCGATTGCGTTAGCTCTACTCATTTGCTTTTTGCCTTTCTGTGTCTCTGTCTTGATTCTCGTTTCCGACGTTTTGTCGTTTGTCTAATCTGTCTATCCCGCTCCTTCTTCTTTCTCAGCGTGTGGCTCATATATTTAATCTAGACTTTGCTCCAGATACCGTTTTATTTTTTGGATTATGATTGGGTAGTCGTCCTCGGCTTCTAGACCATATTTTGCACGGCGCTCATCTCTTAACGGGCATATTGGAAGGACTCGTAGGGCTTCGGCTGCGCGGCGAACTTCTTCGTCCGTGACTATGCGTTGGGCTTTAGGTTCTGGGGCTTCGACTTTGGGCTTGTGATGATGAGGACGATGATCTTTTGCCTCCAGCGTCCTGGCCTTAGTCCCGTTATCACCTATGTCACGAAGCTGCGATTCGGTAATTGTCCTGCCTCGTACTTTGTATGTCTTTGTGGGCAATTGGTGTTGTTCGGGAGTGTGGATTTTGGTCTGTTGACGCACTCGACGGCCTCCAAAATACGGTCTTCTGGAATCATCGCCGTTGTCGCTGGTAGGTTGAGGGACATCGTATATGCCTGACAGCTCTCTTGCCTCTAACCTTTCACTTCGGAAGTAGGCAGCATCCTCAAGTGCTCGGACTCTTTCTTTTAACTCCAGCTTGCGGAGCCTATTCCTGAGTGTCATCTATTTCCTCTATCTTGTCTTTAGCGATTGCGAGTGCTCGGCTGCGAATATCCTCCTGGTGGGAATCATCCTCGGCAATGTCCATTAGCTGCTCGGCTGACTTGCCTTCGAGGTCAGCAATCTGGCTTGCAAGTTCCTTCTCGTGTTGCTGCTGCTCATCGTGTTCCTCGATGTTGTGATATGTACAGGTTGTCACAGAGGAATTGCGGGTGCGGTCCTCTGCTTTCATTTCTGTTTCGATTTTTGCCATGAAGTCATCGAGGGATTCCTTGTGCTTATGCTTTTTGCCTAACAGATTGAAATTCTGTCGGACTGACGATTCGAGTCTCAGGTATTCCTGCATCTGGAACTTGCTGCGAAAGCCGTTGTTGTCCTGGAGGGATTCCTTACCAATACGGAAGCAATGGAACAAATCTATTGCTAACAGGATTATGATTGACTCCTCACCGTCTGGATAATCTGTCAAAAGTTTGCCCACCATCCAGGCAACCCAGCGTCCATCCCCTTTAGTTGGTCTCATCGGTGACAGCATCCTCTTGGAGTACAAGCCGTGCTTCATGGCATATGTATTGCCCAGCAGAGTCTTGCTAAGTTTCGCTTTCGACTCCTCGGTCCACGGACCGTGACTACCCCGTCTTAGGTGTTTTGTACGATCCTCGTTGTTTGCCATAATCGTTGTCTACCTTCTCAGAAAATACGGCTTTCGGTCCCATTAACCCCGGCCTTCCAAACCATAAAAAATAAGTTCTTACAGATGGCAACAGTCGCTTTTCTAACCAGCCTGTTTTAGATTATAACCCGGATTGGTGAAGAAAGAGTGAAGATCGCGTTAAAAAACGTTAATGCGTGCTTGTAAGTCATTGATTCGTTTAGCTTTATTTTGCGACTTTAATCTCTTAGATTAAAGGTCGTTAGGATGATAATGTCTAATTCGGTTTGACAAAATGACTCCGTCGGTCCTACAAGTGCCTGATGGTGTAATCTTGGTGCATGCGTGCCGCTCCTGCAACAGACGAAACTAGGGTGAAGGTTTTCTGTTTGATAGACACGGCCAAGTTTGACTGCAACAGAAAAAGGAGTAGAAGCAATGTTGGATAATCTGACTAAAATGGTACAAGGGTTTTTTGATGTCATCACGCATTTTACCGATGCACTGGAAGAAAAAGATGCCCTGGAACCATTCGCGGGACTTATCGGAGGCGTTATTCCGGCAGTCATACTAGGGTTGGGCCTCCTCGCATTTGGGCCTAGGTCCCTAGAAATAACATACGGAGTGATTTCTGCCATGATCTTATCGATTGTGACGGGTATATTGTTTGTTACACTCTTTATGTTCAAATCAGCTCATAAGAAGCAAGTACGAGGGAAAGTCTTCTACCCATTTTTTCTTCAACACGTTAAAGAGTTGTCCACATGTGCAAAGGCGGTGCGTTTAGATGTGGGCCGTTACGAAGACCTGTGGGAGGAGCTTAGGAAGTACTTTGACAAGTGAGCCATCAAGACATAAAAAAGGATGCTTCTTCCTTCGACGCGTTACTAACCAGTCTGGCCCAAGGAAGTCGCTTATATGCGGTGCTCCGTAAAATCCACCAGAACATGGAAGACCTCCTAGAGTTCGACGATTATACTCAGGAAGTACTAGTGCGATGCTGGGCAAGAAAGAACACCTTTCGTGGCAATACTGAGCCGGAACTTTTGTCCTGGATGAAAAAGGTTGCTCACTCGGTTCTCGTCGACTGTCTACGTTATGAAACTGCGCGCCGTCGCCGGCCACAACCTCTGGATGTGGAACAATTGCAGCTATTTGGAAGCAGCTTTGGTGTGAAACGCGATACTTTGGATTTACGTCAAGCTCTTGCAAAACTAGAGTCGGAAGAGCTTGCTGTAATCGTTCACCATTACTTCTTTGGCCGAACGTTCCGGGAAATCAGTGTCGCACTGCAGAAGTCATACGATTCTGTCATTCGGACACATTATAGGGGGCTCAGAAAGCTTAGGAAGGAATTGTACTAAAAGGTGTCGATCTTCTTACTTATGGATTGTTAACCCCGCGCTTTTTTTTTTTGACTAGCCGCAAATCTATGCCTTCACTTTCGTCTTATTATATAGGGAGCACCATCTGAACAGCCAAGTTAAGAGAGGGTAAACCCATGGAAGAAGAAAAAGATATTAACGAATTGATAGGTGAGTATGGCGAATTGTTGGAACGCTACGGGGTGGAGTCGGATGAAGCGAAAGAATTTCGTGAGAGGTACTCAGAAAAGCAGGAATTTACCGACTTGTCACGTGTAGCCGATCGTCTACGAGAGACACATACACGACACACTGGTTTGACAGGGAAACAGGCTCTATTTATTGGGACTGTGATGTCGTTTGTGGTCGGCGTGGTCATTGTCGTGTGGGTTGCATTTGGAGTTTATACGGCATCTTCCGAAAGGAGTATTGCTGCTGAACTGACACAGCAGAGTCTCAAGCTAATACACAGTCAGGGTGTTGCCGACTCATATAACGAGACCCCTCGTACTCGTAAAATACCTATGCCGAGCCTCGCCAAATTACCGGAAGACCTGGAGCTAATAAACCAGTTGTGGATCATTACTCCCGATGAAAGCAAAAAAGAATGGTCTCCGGAAAACCTCTATCTTGCCACGAAGGCAGCCTATCTGGGAGGACGGGAAGATATTGCTTTGGAACGTATGCATTGGATCCAGAGAGAACGTCCGAATTCCAAGATCCATTACTTTGAGGCTGTCCTGGCGGAAAGTTCTGGTGACGTCGTAAAGGCGCAGAAGGCTTATGAGAAAGCTATCGACCTAAATCAGCAAGAGATGGAGAAGGGAGAACCTTCCTTTCCCGTCGCTTACAACAACCTCGCTATGCTTTCCCTTCGACAGAGTTTGGAGCATAAGCCATACGACATGGAACTGCTTAACAAGGCTTATGAACAAATACAGGCTGCAATTGCGATAGCTGAGCAATCGGATAAGCTGAAGGACGATCGGTTATTTGATACGCAGGGGCAGATCTACGAAGCAGTAGCGGAGACAAAGGAACAGGGGGAAGAACTTGAACACTTTGAGGGTTTGGAAGGACTCTCTCGCAAGGGTTTGCTGAGACTTGCACAGGAATCATACAGGACAGCTCAGCTATATGCCTCGTCTTCGAGGCGCGACGAATATACTGAGATTATTGCTGAACTAGAGGCAAAGATTGAAAGATAATAAAGAGGAGACTAAAGAACTTATTTGCGAGCAACACAACGAGGAGGTATAATCTTAGCTATGTGGATACGATGGTTTAGTGTAACAACAGTAACATTGTTTTGCAGTCTGTTGAACGTGCTTGCAGACAGCGGCGGTTTGTGAGATAGAGCCCTGCGGGTCATTGAAGTTCTCGGATGAGTGGTGAAGGCCAAAGCAGTCCCGGCGATTTAACGGAATCTCATTGCCCCTATCGTCCAACACAAGCAGGCGCTTTAATCCATCCTCATCGTTTAGAAAAACAAAATAAGCTACTTCCTCGCGAAGAACCTTCCCAGGTTCATCTGGGAATTCACTGTCAGCCCCGACGTATGCCACATACCAGCCTTCTCCTGCTGGTGTAATGCCTATAAGTTGATTTAACATTTGCTTACCTGCCTCCTTTTTTATTGGGCTGATTTTGGTCAATTTGGTCTTCGATGTATTGCTCGATATCTGACTTGCGAAATCTCAGGTACAGACCGATTCTGACAAAAGGAAATGGCAAACTTTTGCTGTGAATCTTTCCGTAGATCCAGGACGCGTGAACATTCAATTCCTTTGCGACTTCTTGGACGCTTAGTAGGCTCATGTATAACCTCCTTTCACGATCTAAAATCTTTTGGGAAGGGGTCCTTCTTCCCAAAAGCTCACGATGCTTTCTTCATATTAGAAACGAGGTGTGGACGTTTCTTTAGTCTTTCTATCTCATCTTCCTGCTTCACGATTTCACGGACCTTAGCCTTGAACCTGTCGGCTAGCTTGACGACTTCACTTCGCAAAAAATTATTCTCCTTTTGCCAGGCTTTTTGGGCTCGTTCGTAGCGTTCAAAACATCCACACTCGTATTGACAATTAGGGTCAGGCCGATTGGCAAACCTTTTGCGAATCTGATCCATCGTCTTATCGTCTTTAGTCATTTCACCGATCCCCCTAAAATTAGCGTTTTTATGCAAAACCCACAGGACATAAACTCTATACCGCTAAGATCGTCGGGATCGTCGGGATCGTCGATAACCGCTCTCCGATGGGGTTCTATTCCGACGATACCCTCTTTCCAGATCGTCGGATCGTGTAAAAGTATCGTCGGGCTGTTGCGAAGGATCATTAAAGCCTCATAATGGCGACGATACCGACGATACTAGCGGTATCTTGGCTCCGGTGGATTCCGACGATAAACCCGACGATACTTTTTAAGATCGTCGGTGCTAAATGCTGGCTCCTATGGGTTTCCGACGATGCCGACGATACCGACGATCTTAGCGGTATAGTGTAGCTGTGGGGGTTCCGTCGTTTTTTCACGATTCTTCTTCTTCTTCTTTCACTATTGAGATAGGTTTGATCGTTATTAGTCTAGGACGATCTGTAGTCTTTGGAAGTTGAATGTCAATTCCGATTTTCCGCAAAAATCGTGTTGACCTCCTCAGTTTGCCGCTTAGGACATTACCCGCAGCAGGCCAGTTTTTGCTTCTCATCACGCGCTCGTCTACAACCTCGTCTAGTTGAGCAAGCAAGTTGGTCGCTGTAACAGACCAAACGCCTTGTTGCTCAATCTCGTCAAGCACTACTCGCAGTGTCATCACCTTGCGGATTGCCTCTGCTAACAAATCGGCCTCAAGCGTTGCCTCTATAGCTTCAGCCCGGTTCTTTTTGTAGAACTTCTCAAACGATCCTTTTCTCCAAGGCAGAGCAGGCTCAGCCGCAACGATCCATTCAGTAGCATCCGCCATCCGCGGTAATTCAGCAATCTTGACTTTATTAATGTTGCGCAACGCCTCCGACACCGCGTCTAAGATTGCTCCTAAAATCTTTGGGTGTCTCTTTTTGAACTCGGCGTAGATTTTTCTCTCCTTCAGGTGTTTTTCAATTGGAGAGTGAGTATTGATAAATGACCGATCAACTAGATCGGATCTTGTTACCATGCTCTCGATGCCGTTAATCTCTATAGATCGGCTATCATCAAATAGCATCTCTTCCGCGTCCGTCCATAATTGCCGCGCAGCGAATCCTGCTCCAGTGGCAATTTGGCAAAAGGCATCGCTAAGCCAATCTGGCACACTCGAAACGTTGTCAAAACTTAGAATCAGACAATTCCGGGCAGCAATTACAAGATCACGTCCGTTGCGTGGTAAGGCTCGCAGAGGAGGTTTGCCCGGATCTATCGCCATCTTCTTTAATCGGGCTGCTGTAGACTTTGCGGAGTCGTTCTCGCCCAGACTAACGCTGACGGGATAAGGTCCGTAGGGGCACATCACACTTATAAGCCAACTCATGTGCATGACCCAAAGTTCCTCAGTCGGAGCGTTCATTAGCGGTCGTAAAAGTTTTAAGGAACCGCCACTGACAGGATGCGGTAGCGGCTTCATCCCCTGACTACGACGGAACTTGACCGGCGGATTGCTTATAACCTCCCACCCAGTTTTATCTATGCGGACGACTTCCCACTCTTTGTTTGTGAGATCGAGATAGATTGCGCCCTCGTGCTGGGCTCGGCGTACGTAGATTTCATGCTCCTGCGCTCCCTCACCGTACAGTGCTTGGGACTGTAGAATTAGAATGGTTTTGGCAAAAGCCTCCGTCCCTGCCGCATCGTCCGTCTCTTTGTAGTACTGACCAGCAAGCCACCGCTTAAATGCCGGTCCTCCAACCTCCAAGTTTTCAAAGTGATCCTGTATAGGCACTGTCGCGTAAGGCCTGTGATCGGGGGTGTGCCACAATTCTACCTGCTCGGCTATCTTCAGGAGTATTTGCGCCTGCTTCTCTTTTTCGCTATCCCCGGCCTCGCCCCTTTCATATTTGACAACCCTGCCCACAATCTCAAAAATCTCCTTCTCATCTAGTTCAGGATCACACCTTGTCTTATTGAGGTTTATAAGGTAGCTAAGGATTTCATCCTCCTCAGCTCCTCTGGCACGCTTGGAGCAACCCGCAGAGAAGAGTGTCTGGTGGCGATATCCTTCCACTATCGTCACGCTGCCTTGAGCCGGAGTTTTGCCTCCCTTCTTTGCCTCAAATTCGTTTAAGCTGCGGCAAATCCGCTCTAGTTGTTTACGCTCACCCACGTCAATCTCAGGAACGCCGTCCTCCAAATTGCCAATGAGATACTCGTAACCCTTTGTAGGTGGAACGGGAGTCATACATTTTTGTCCCTTCCTTTCAATAACGGGATTGAGTTTGCCGTCTTTTGAGCACCATGCCAAAACATCTGGACCGTCACAGTGTCCAAAGCACTTATAGTGGACGTGCGCCCCCCCACTCGGCGTTTTGATCCAGACGACCAGCTTGTCTAATAATTCGGGACACTGTTCCTCCAAAGCCGCTAGGAGCTTTTTGACAATTCCCGGCTGATTCTTCTCATCCGCGTCGAGGATCTCCTGTCCACCACTGGCATGGCCCAGAGTTGTTGCAATACCGCAAGTACCCTTGCGGCTGAAGCGTTGCTCTATATCTTCTTTGGTAATCAGCTTCTTGCCCTGCTCTATATCTTTTTTAGTGAGTCGCTTTTTGAGAGGTTTGGTCCACTGGATCAACGGTGTTAAATCTTTGGTATCGGAATTAATACCGAGCGGATTGCAATCTGATCTGTCTCCAATAATTTCAAAGCACAGGCAAGCAATTCTTTTCTCTTTTGTTCAGCCTGTTTTTGTTTTTCTAATCCCTTTTTAAGGGTTTTACGCGTAGCCTCCATACGCGCTTTTTTGGTTGAGGGTTTATCTCGGTGGGGGGATTTAGTATCCTTTTTAGTAGCACGTTTGTTTTTCTGCGGGCTCGGCTTTTTAGCAGCCGGGCCTGCTTCTTTTTGTTTTTTCATTTCAGCCTCCTACGTCTGGAAACAACGTCTTAACCGTACTGCCCAGTATTTGGCAGATTGCTCTTGCGTCACGCTTACTCGGCTTCCATTTGCCAGATTCGATCTGTGATATGTAGCCGTGAGTCTTGCCGATTTTTTTGCCGAGAGATTCCTGGGTCAGGTCGCGCGCAACACGGCGCACTCGGCGCAGCAAAGGTAGGTTTCGATTGATTTTTGGTTTTCCAGTCACGGTCTCCCTCATAAGCAAACCTTTCAGAGGATGCAACCTCTTCTGGCTTCGCGGATTAGGAGACCCCGACCGACTGTTAGGCGGGGCGAGCTAAAACGTTCAAAGTCAGTCCACTACGTTTTCCTCCTTTATAGATTAACGATTTTTTAAACGTCCCGTCAAGTCTAGATCTGCCTTTTTATTAAAGTATTTTTTAAGCCAACACCTGCTGGGCTTAGGCAGTTTTTATCCGGGCATGAAAAGTCGTATACTCTTAAATAGGCTCGGTGGAGGTGCCGCTCATATCAAACGAGTGGCAAGCCACAAGGCTATTAAACTTTACACCCCCTATCGGGCCTCTTTCATCCTTCGTGGACCTTATTACACACACCCCTCCAACGGTGCCGTCCTCGTCACCCTCGCTAACCAAGATATTGGAATAGATACACCGGCTAGACCGGCTTTTTTAGACCCATCGTAAAACGAATCCACTTTGAATCGTTAAAATTCGTTAAGTTTTCCACACTTTTCCGCAACTTTCGCACTTCTTTAATCGGTGTTAAATAGTTGAAGGGAAAGGATTTTTGGGTAAGCACCTAAATCTTAACCCTTTTATCTGCAAGATCTACGAGGTGGGTGAAGCCCAAGGCAAAGACTTCATCGCCATGGAGTATGTCCAGGGCCAGACGCTCAAAGAGACACTGGTCCAAGGCCTTCTAGGGCTGAAGGAGGTTCTTCAGAGGGGGTCCGAGATTGCTGAGGCTTTGGAGGAAGCTCACAAGAAGAACATCGTACACCGTGACTTAAAGCCGTCCAATATCATGTTGACCGAACAGGGTCACGTCAAAGTCATGGACTTTGGACTAGCCAAGCGACTTGTGCCAGTTGAAGGTATCGGCAGTCAAGAGCAGACCATCAGC
>JALLOL010000329.1 GCA_027717875.1 Acidobacteria bacterium AH-259-L09
GCCTGCATCTGGAGTTCGGCAACCGAGTCGTGACCAGTACTATCCGAAAAATTGAGCTCATTCGACTCGAAGGGAGAACACATTATTAACTGAGGTTCATCGCTCACAATTGCTCTTGGTGTATACCAACGTGATAGGTAAGACCATCTCCCATTACCGCATCCTAGAGAAGCTCGGCGAAGGAGGCATGGGGGAAGTCTATCGGGCCGAGGACACCACCCTGAAGCGCCAAGTCGCCATCAAAGTTCTCCCTGAGCAGTTCACCCAAGATCCTCAGCGACTGGCCCGTTTTGAGCGAGAGGCGCAGCTTCTGGCCTCTCTGAATCACCCCAACATTGCCGCGATCCACAGCTTCGAGCACGCAGATGGTCTTCATTTTCTTGTTCTAGAGTTAGTAGAAGGTGAGACTCTAGCTGAGCGATTGACCAAAGGACCACTCCCAGTCGAGGAAGCCCTTGAGGTTTGCCGTCAGATTGCTGAAGGAGTAGAAGCCGCTCACGAGAAAGGTGTCATTCACAGAGATCTCAAACCCGCTAACGTGAAGGTCACGCCGGAAGGAATGGTTAAGGTGCTGGACTTCGGATTAGCCAAGGCGTTGCAGGGCGAGATTCCTGTTACGGACATTTCCCAATCGCCAACTTTAACCGAGGAGATGACAAGGGCAGGAGTCATTCTCGGAACAGCTGGCTACATGAGTCCAGAACAAGCCCGTGGCAAAAGGGTGGACAAGCGAGCGGATATTTTTGCCTTTGGGGCTGTGCTTTATGAACTGTTGGCGGGCAAAAGAGCTTTCGACGGGGACACGATAACAGAAACCCTTGGAGCCATCATCCACAAAGAGCCGGACTGGAAGGCTCTGCCTGGAACCACACCTTGGAGAATCCGAGATCTGCTCGGCCGATGCCTCCGGAAAGCCGTTCATGACCGTCTCGATGGGATAGCCAACGTGCGGATCGAGATCAATATGGCCCTGAGTGACCCTACAACGGTATCGCCGATGGGTGTGAGCGGTACAGGACAGCCTCCACTCTGGACGAGGGCGATCCCGTGGAGTATTGCGGCTGTTGTGGTGGTTATCGCTGCCATCATGCTCTGGAGTGATGCACCAATAACTCGGAATGTACAGCCGGTGACCCGGGCTGAGATCACCCTACCTTTGACCTCACCGCTCGGGTTCGGTGCCACCTTTGGCTTTGACCCTACCCTGATTGCCCTCTCTCCTGATGGGACGACACTGGTTTTTGTGGGCAAGACAGGCGAGGGGACACAACTCTATCTAAGAGCGATGGACAGCTTGGAGATCACGCCGATAGCGGGTACGGAAGGGGCCTGGCACCCCTTCTTCTCTCCTGACAGCAACTGGGTGGGGTTCCTGACGCAGGACAGGGTGAAGAAGATCTCTTTGCGCGGCGGAGGTCCGATCACCCTTTGCCAAGCACCAACCTTAATCCAGGCCACATGGACCCACGACGACATGATCTACTTCGGGTCCAATGTGGGGGCGGTTTTGAACTCTGTCCCCGCCAGCGGAGGGGAGCCCAAACTGATTGTGGATCTCGGGTACTTCCCGTCTGATGACAGGCCTAATGTTTTCGGCCAGCTCAACGAGATTCTTCCGGATGGTCAGTCGGCGCTTGTGACAGTAATAGTCGAAACAAGTATCAGCGCGGATTCCGCAAACATCTATGCGCTTTCTCTCCAGACGCTGGAGAAAACACTCTTGATTGGGGGGGGTTACGACGCTCGCTATGTTCCGTCCGGTCATCTGCTATTTGCCCGAACCGGGGTCTTGATGGCTGTCCCTTTTGATCTTGAGCGTCTGGAAGTTCAAGGTGAGCCTCAAGTGGTGCTGAAGGGAGTCGGCATGGAGTCCCTTTTTGCCCACGTTCAGGTGAGCTTCTCAGATACCGGCACCCTGGTCTATAGCCCTGGTGGAAACGCCGCTGTGGGTCGCATCGCCCGCGTGGACAGGCAGGGGAAGACGGAATTACTTTCTGTTCCGGAGAGGGTCTACGGAGTATTCGATCTGTCACCGAACGATCAGCAACTGGCTGTTCAGGTGGCGGACGTCAACGACTACGTCTGGATTTATGACCTGCCAAGGGGCGAAGGTCGCAGATTGGTAGGAACCGGCCCGAACGGCTGGCCGAAGTGGAATACGAACGGAGACCGCATCGCTTTCTTAGCCCTGGGGGGGGTTGAACGGAGTTCGATTATCGAGAGACGCTTTGACACTCAAGAGGAGAGAGAGCTCATAGCTGGTGATTATTCCACCTTGACCCCCACCGATTGGTCGCCGGATGGGAGCATCTTGTCTTTTTCCGATTGGTCTCGCGGAACGATCGGTTTCGTTTCTACTGGCCGGCAGCCGGAAGTCAACTGGCTGGAACCTCCACCGGGTGTCCGCTACTGGGCTACAGCTTTCTCTCCAGACGGCCGGTGGGTGGCCTACAATTCGAATGAGACAGGCCAGTATGAGATCTGGATTCGATCCTTTCCGGATGGAGACCAGGTTCAACAGATCTCAACAGAAGGTGGTATTGAGCCCGTTTGGATTGGCTCTGGAGAACTCTTTTACCACAGCGGTCATCGCTGGATGGTAGTGCGCGTCTCAACCAGTCCTCAACTCCAGTGGGAACCGCCCCAACTTGCTTTTGAGACCGAATACGTTGACACGCCCGGCATTTCCTACGACGTTTCCAGCGACGGACGCTATCTTTACGTCGTCAAGAGTGCTCACCCTCCGGACCCAACTCGACTCTATGTCGTCCAGAACTGGTTCGAAGAGCTCAAGCGCCTGGTGCCCACGGGGGAGTGAGATCAGCTTCAGCACGTTAGAATGGCCCCAGCTGTT
>JALLOL010000330.1 GCA_027717875.1 Acidobacteria bacterium AH-259-L09
AGAGACGAACGGTGCCATGAAGAGATCGACTCAACAGGCCGTCAGCCAAGAAAGGAGATCGAAGGGTGACTGAAAGCGCGAGGATTCTCATTGTCGACGATGGACCTGACGCAGGTAACATGCTCTCCGGTTGGCTGGAGGCTGAAGGGTACGAGTGTGTCATCTCAACCAAGGCCGATGAGGCCTTGCAACTGCTCGATCAGGATGATTTCTCAGTTTTGTTAGCCACGATGCCCGGGAAGTCGTCGATCGAGCTTCTGGCTCAAACAAGAGAACATTACCCTGATGTTGCCGTCATCATGGCTACGAGTTTCGACGACCGTGAGAGGGCCATCAAATCCCTGAAAATGGGTGCCTACGGGTATGTCACTAAACCGTTTGATCAGGGCGAAGTAACCATCAATGTTGCCAAGGCTTTAGAGTGGCGCCGTTTGGTTTTGGCTAGTCAACGGTACGAGCAGCGCCTGGAGGAAGAAGTGCAAGCTCGGACGGCGGAGATCAGTCGAAGAGAAGAGGATACTATCCTGAGACTGGTCTGGGCTGCAGAGTGCCGTGATCAGGCTACGGGTGACCACATCCGCCGCGTTGGCTTGCACGCTGCGGCATTAGCAGAGGCCTTGGGGTGGGAGCAGCGGCGAGTAGACGACATCCGGCTTGCTGCATCGATGCACGATATCGGAAAGATTGGAATTGTCGAAGGCATTTTGCTTAAGGCGGAGAGGTTGACACCGACGGAATTTGAGGTGCTGAAAAAGCACACCGAGATGGGTGCCAGAATTCTTGAAGGTTCCGACTTTCCCCTGCTCCAAATGGCGAAAGAGATTGCGCTTTGCCATCATGAGAGATGGGATGGGGCGGGATACCCGAGAGGGCTGGCCGGAGAGGAGATCCCCGAAAGTGCGCGTATTGTAGCCATTGTCGATGTATACGACGCACTCTCACATGCCCGCGTCTACCGTCCTGCTCACCCTGAAGAGGAGGTGCTCGCCATTATGGCCGACGGGAGAGGCGAGCACTTCGACCCGAGGATTTTCGACTGCTTTCTCGATATAATACCCAAGTTCCTCAGCCTTCGAACACTGGTCCAACGGGAAGGGAATCCCTTTCAGAGTCGCAAATAGCCGGCAGGCAGTGGACTTTAAGCCGGACTGTTTTGTCTATTTGGTCCATTCGAATTGTTGCTGATTCCTGAATTGAATCACGCCCTGTGCTGGATGATAGTAAAACGAAAACTGGTATTTTTGTCCTTCAGAACTCACGTAGTAGAGGATATAAAGGGTTTTCGCTTCTTCCTGCACTTCTTCTGTTTCTATGTTCAGGACAGCATGCGCGGTGGAGTTGTCTCCCCCAGTTCCGAAAATGACCAGGTCTCTCTTGAGCTCGAAGAAGCGATCCGCGTATCTTGTTTCGGCGGTCTTCCAAACTCCGATCAGTTCCTCAGGCAAAATTGTGTCTTTCTGGACTTGACACCCCAGGAAAGTGGCAAGAATGGCGAAAACCAGCGGGACTATTCTAGATTGCATGCGATGCGCTCCTCCCTTCGGTAAGCTGGCAGTTCTCGGACTTGGCTTTATTGGAAATAGCTTTATTGGACACAGTATATACGCGACTTCTTCCAGGGAAGCCACGAATAGCAACCTCTCCAAGGAGCTTTCTTTCAAACTGAGCCTTCACGAGCTCCTGAGTTTGAGTACTCGTGAGCACGCCGACTTTGAAAACCTTGGTGAGCGCCTGTAAGCGAGAGGCCAGATTCACCGTTTCGCCTATTACCGAGTATTCCATGCGCTCGCGCGTGCCCACATTGCCAGCGGTTAGTGTGCCCGTGTGGAGGCCGATGCCGATCTGAAATTGGGGCTGATCGGCTCTTTTCTCGGCATTAATACGTTCGACCCGATCCAACATCTCCAATGCCGAACGGACAGCCCGGCAGGCATCCTGCTCCACACTCACACTCAATGGTACACCGAAAACCACCAGCAACCCGTCGCCCATGAACTTGTTCAAAAACCCCCCATTCCTCATGATGATCTCGCTCATAGCAGTGAAGTAGTTGTTCAGCCAGGAAAGTACCTGAGCGGAAGGCTTTCCGGCTGTTAGGGCCGTGAAATTGCGGATATCAGAAAACAGCACTGTGGCTGTCTTCTCCTGCCCGGCAAGGACAATTTCCCGTCGTCGTTTCAAGATTTCGGCGGCTACCTCGGGAGAGACGTAGCGCTCAAACAAGCTGGTCAATTCTCGTCGCTGAGTAACCAGGTGCGCACTGGAAAGGGCCACTGCGACTTGGTCAGCCACCTGACGTGCGTGGAGTAAGTCTTCCTGACTGTATGCGGCTGCATCCAAGCGACCCAAGCTGATGATTCCCGATAAGCGATCTTCGACGAAAAGGGGCAGAACTAAAAACGATCCTATCCCGCTTCCAGCCAATGGCGCAAGGTAGCTTGGAAGACTTGCGTCCCCATTTATCTTATCCCCATTGATCGTTACACCTTCCGAATTGTTGCGGAGGATTTGCACCTCTTCCGGCGTGAGAGCGGTTTTGGCCACCTGTCTTTCACCCTTGGAATTGGCAGGGCTGACATAGGTTCTAGCCATTTGAGTATCGTCGGAATCAAAGAAAGTTACACTAATAGACTTAAAGGGCAGAATGTCACGCATACGAGTGAGCAGTGTGTCTGCGACCTCCTCAGTATCCAAAGCTGTGAGGATGGCGCGGTCGATCTGGTTCATCATCGTCAAGGCGCTGAACTGTCTGCCAAGTCGGCCAGCCATTGTATTGAACGAGGTGGCAAGTTCTTGAAACTCATCGCCGCTGGTGACCGTGACCCGGCTATCGAAGTCCCGC
>JALLOL010000331.1 GCA_027717875.1 Acidobacteria bacterium AH-259-L09
TCTGGCTCGTGCCTCGGTGGCAATGTTTTTTAGAGCCGGCAAGACATCACCGATGGACGTGGCGGCAGATTCCCGTCTTCCGAGTCCAAAATATAGCTTCTTGTAGAGAGGAAAAAGCTTTTCGTAGACGGGCCCTGCTTCAGCATCGGGGTATATGGACCGGTACTTCGGGCAGAGGGCTTGCTGGGCCTCTTCGATGGTGCTAAATACCCGGGCTGCCATAAGAGCGAAAATGGCCGATCCCAGGCTGGTGACTTCTTCCTCGGGAACCAGAACAGGTTTCCTGAGCACGTTGGCATACACCTGATTCAAAGTCTCGTTTTTTTGCGGGATGCCCCCGCCGTTAATGACCCGCTGGATGGGAACTCCGTGTTCCGCCATGCGGTCCAGGATGATTCGGGTGTGAAAAGCGGTCCCCTCGATTGCCGCGAACAGATCGTCCTCGGCGGTGTGAGTCAAATTCCAACCCAGCGTCACGCCGCCCAACTCGGCATTGACGAGAACTGTTCTGTCACCGTTATCCCAAGTCAGGCGCAGCATTCCGGTCTGACCCGGCCTGAATTGACTCACTCCTTTTGAGAGCTCGGCCACGGTGGTCTTCGCCCGCCTTGCGATGGCGTCGAAGATATCACCCGTGGCAGACAGGCCGGCTTCAATCCCATAATAGTCGGGATGAATGGATCCTCTGACCACTCCACACACGCCAGGGATCAGGTCGACTTGCCTGGCGATCGCCATTATGCAGGTTGAAGTTCCGACAACGTTGACCACATCTCCTTCTCTCACACCGGCTCCAATTGCATCCCAGTGGGCATCGAAGGCACCCACCGGGATGGGAATCCCTTCTTTGAGGTCGAGCCTCTCAGCCCATTGCCCCGTTAGGTGTCCTGCGATGCGATCGGAGGTAGTGTACCGCCCGCCCAACTTCTTGCGCACACCTTCCAGAAGAGGATCGACCTTGACCAGGAATTCTTCTGGAGGAAGACCTCCCGAGTCTTCGTTCCACATCCATTTATGGCCCATGGCACAAATGCTGCGTGGAACCTGTTCAGGATCCGTGATACCGCACAGCACCGCTGCAATCATGTCGCAATGCTCCAGCGCACTCACCATTCGTTCTCGTTTGTCGGGGTTGTGCCTCAACCAGTGCAGCAGTTTAGCGAATCCCCATTCGGAAGAGTAAACGCCTCCGTACCACTGGATGGCTTCCAGGTTTTCACGATGTGCCACTTGCGTGATCAGTGCCGCTTCTTCCTTGGCGCGGTGATCACACCAGAGATAATAGTCGTCAAGAGGCACTAGCCCCTCTGCTACCGGAACCACGCTGGAACCGGTGGTGTCCAAGGCGATAGCAAGGATCTCCTCACCTTTCACTCTCGCCCTCTCAAGCGCCTGCTTGGTGGCTGAGGTCAGGGCGTCCAGGTGATCATTGTGGCGTTGAGTGGCATGATCGGGATCTTTCTTTTTTCGAATCAGAGGGTACTCGGCGGTCGCAGAACCTAACCTTCCTTTGTCACTGTCAAAAATAGAAACCCGGACATTCAAAGTTCCAAAATCGACGCCTGCCACTATAGCCATAGGAGACACTCCTTCTGGATGCACGGGGTGCGATTACAGAACTTATTGGTGCCAGTGAACTTGCCACCCCAGGTAACGGTTTGTAGCTTCGTGAAGGACGCCTGCCACCGAGGAGAAATTGGCCGCCACGTGGTGTTCAAATCCGTTTTCACAAATGTAGTGAAGAAGCTCTTGCAGCCTGGGAATTTCGGCGACACCGTAGCCGCCAAAAGTCTCCAGGGGGTCATCCGTGAAGGCTCCTTCTCCCACATAGCCGGCAATGGTTCCTGTGCGATCGTCTGTCGAAAACCTGGCAAAAGTCATGGAGCCCGTTTTCACTCGACCGACCACGGTTCCAAAGGTGTTCTCCTTTCCCACAGTTCCGGCAATGATTTCCTGATAATCCATCCGCACATCCTGGAAGAAGTGTTTGGGTAAGTTGGCACAGTGAAAGCAAACCGCTTTGTTGGGATCGTCCCCGTAGTTGTTGTTCCAGTCCAGCAGGGCGCTGGGGGTCCCGGAGGCCTGCTGCAAAGCATACATCGCCACCACTCCGCAGATGTCAACTTCACAAGCGCTGGGTAGCAACTGATTACTCATCATGCTCATCATGGTGCACGGAACCACCCCATAGTATCGCTCAATTGCTGTCCAGCACTGGACGGCGCTCATTACAATGTCGGTCTCTACCATCCAATCTTCGACAACGGCAGAAAGCTTTGCCATCTTCAGAAGAGAGGCTTGAGGAATTCCCTTCGTGGACACGTATTCTTGGATAGCCACCAGTTTCTGTTGAACCAGGTCATCATTGTCTTTCCTACGCTGGATTCGACCGAGAATTTCGGAAAGGTCTACGGTTTCAACAGAGATACCGTGACGCTCGAGGACCTTCTCGCTGTAGCGCACAGTATTGAACGCAGCTGGTCGCGCTCCAATGGCGCCGATGCGGACTCGTCTCAGTGCACGGACCACTCGGCAAACGCCCGCGAACCATTTCAAATCCTCTCGAAACTGATCGGAATCCGGAATGACCGTGTGCACGCTTGTCAGTGAATACGGAATGCCGTATTGCTTGAGATTGTTGCAGGCTGACATTTTTCCACAAAAACTGTCGCGTCGATACTGGATGCTCATTTTCGAAGGCGTATCGGGGGTGGCCTGAACGAGGACCGGAAGACCGAGGTTGGCCATTCTTAAAGTGTCGGCAATGCCTCGCTCATCTCCAAAATTGGGTAGTGAGACAATCAC
>JALLOL010000332.1 GCA_027717875.1 Acidobacteria bacterium AH-259-L09
CGCCCACCTCCATAGCACAGGCCAAGCTGACGGCCATTTCAGCTACTCGCTCGGCGTGTCCCTCCGTTTCTCCATCGCGCAATTCGCCAGCCCGAACCAAGGCTTTGGTAAGTTGTGCATTGGAGTGCTGCAGTTTGTCCTTCGCCTGTTCGTGCTCAATTTCTATAGCTTCAAGCTCAGCAATTCGTTGTCGTGCTTCGGTTAGTTCCTTGACAAGTTGGCTGTGAGTTTTGTCCTGGTCTTTGGTATTGTTTTCCACGGTAACCACGAACTCGGCCTTTGAATTCACTTGAGACGGTCCAATGGAGATCGGCAAGCCGAGCTCCAGAGAGCGACTGGGACGTTTCTTCCTTCGGTTAGCCATTTCACAACACCTCTTCCCCGCAAGCCACTAAATTTTCAATTTCAGTCTCCGCCTTCAACTCCAGCTTGCCCTCTTCTACCCGAGTTTAACGTTCGCTATAGCCCCCTTTACGAGGCAGCGCTGCTAAGAAAGGGTCTCAAGTTCCGACTGCGTGATGGATGTCGCAGCTTGCGAAGTGCCTTGGCTTCGATCTGGCGAATTCGCTCTCGGGTAACAGAAAATGTCTTCCCGACCTCCTTGAGAGTGTGTTCGCTTCCATCCCCGATGCCAAATCGCATGCGGATGACCTGCTCCTCCCGAGGGGTTAACGTCTGTAAGACGGCTGTCGTTTGCCTCTTCAAATCGATATTGATCCTGGCGGACTCGGCAGGTGAAACAATGCTTCGGTCTTCAATGGAGTCGCAAAGGGAGCTGTTCCCTACGTCTCCGACTGGAGTATCAAGTGAGATCGGTTCCTGCGCCATCTTGAGAATCTTGCCTACTTTGATCACGGGAATCTGCATTTTCTTAGCGATCTCTTCAGGAGTTGGCTCTCGACCGTACTTCTGGACCAGAGCGCGTGAGGTCCGCATCAGCTTATTGATGGTCTCAATCATATGCGCCGGGATCCGAATGGTCCGCGCTTGATCGGTAATGGCACGAGTGATGGCCTGTCGAATCCACCAAGTGGCATAAGTGGAAAACTTATAACCTCGGCGATATTCGAATTTGTCCACGGCCTTCATCAACCCAATGTTTCCTTCCTGAATCAGGTCCAGAAATTGTAGACCCTGGTTGGCATATCTCTTGGCGATAGAGACAACCAAGCGCAAATTAGCTTCGACCAACTCCCTCTTGGCAATATCTGCCTCCAGTTTCCCTTGTTTGATAGTGGCAAGGGTACGTTTCAGTTCGGAAGGCCCCAAGGCGGTTCGGTCCACTGCGCTCTTGACGGCATTGACCAGGTGTTCTCTTATCGGAGCTCTAAGATCGAGATCTCTAATTTGCCTTGCGACCATAACCCGATAACGTGCCCATTGCCAGGCGAGTCTTTTGTGCTTAGCGCAGTTTTTCTTCGCCTTGCGCAGGCCCTTTCCAACCCGGGAAGCCTTAGCTTCAAGTTTGGCAATTTCATCTATACGTTTCAAAACTTCCTGGCGGCGAGTCTCGAGAATCTCCTCGGTTAGGTCGTCCTCTTTCAAGTTGACTAGGTTCTTGAGCCTGATCTCGCCTCTGCTCAGCTCTTCACCGAAGCAAAGGATCTCGGCCACAACGACAGGGGATCGCAATAAAGCCTTGAGCACGGTCTCTTGACCCTTTTCAAATCGCTTGGCAATCTCAACTTCGGCCTCTCGACTCAAGAGGAGCACCGTGCCGATCTCCTTCAAATACATTCGAACGAGGTCATTGGCCTTTTCCAGCCTCTTGGCAGGCAGATCGACCCCTTGATGCTGGTCCTCCCTTTCTATCCTGGAGGGGACTTTTGTTCGGACTGCTCGCAACCGCTGCTCGGAATCGGTCACTTCGATCCCGGCATCTCCGTAAAGATAAAAGATGTTGTCCCAATCCTCCGAGGAATGAACGCCGTCCGGGAGGACCTTGTTTGCCTCATCGTAGAGCAGAGTGGATCGTTCCATGTCTTGTCCTTTGATTCTCGACAGTCAGACCGGGGCAGGTGTAACCTACCGTATCGACGTCCTCAAAAATCAGCGGCCTGTTAACTCAAGGACGGCTCCATCGGTGCAGAGCACTGCGGACCAGCGCCCGCAGGCCAGGGCCCAACCCACAGGTCGAGTACCCTACGATTGGCGAAGAGCTTCTCCACCATCTCGCGGCATAGCCTTTCAACACCCTTCCTGGGCCCGTTCGACAACAGGCGTAAGATTCGAATCTCTCCATCGACATCGGCAAGGACCATGTATTTTCGTGACATGCCCTACAGCCAAGCAATTTCCGTTCCAAGAGGCCAAAATTGCCGGGGAATTAAAAAATTACCAGCAGAATGTGTTCAGCCGTTAATAGTTGCGGGATTTGCCAACCAATTGTGGGAATGAGATTACCAGGTGGAGGTAAACCGATTCCTGCAAACTAATGTCAACGTCAGCTTACAGATTATTCCGGGTATCGAGCGATAAGAATAATTATCGCAAGGAGTTACGAGCTTTTCCCCATGGATCGACAAATGTGTCAACTGGAATTGACATCCGGAAGCACGCTGAGCTTCCGGGCAAGCCCGAAATCAGTGCAAAAGCCCAGGTTTAAAACTCCACACTTAAGCCTGCCGTGGGGAGGATGGGGAACTGCCCTTGCACGAGCCGGCGCACCCGACCCGTTTCTAAAAGTGTGTTGCATAAATTTGTGGAGACTCTTCGCAGGTTTAGTACATGGCTTGACACTTATCCTTTGGCTCGCTAGGATTTTCTGCGCAAGAACAGATCTCTGGGGGAG
>JALLOL010000333.1 GCA_027717875.1 Acidobacteria bacterium AH-259-L09
CAACCTCGCTTGGCTAAGCTAAGCTAGGTTTAGGGAGCCAGTCACTCCCTTCGGTACTCTGTGCCTCCGGCGGGAAGCCCTAACAACTTAAGCAATTGCGGCAGGCTCGCGCATGACCGGGGAGGCATCTTTTTCTCCTCTACCTTCCGAAGGATTGAGAAGAGCAGAGCTGAAAACCATCGTCGGCGCGCGGCCCCGTGTTCAGGAGGTGGTGGCCTACTGGCCCTGCTTAATTCCCCCCTCAGAGGTCACTTCCGAAGTCATATTGCTCAACTCGGGCAAGACCTTTAAGATCCCGTGGCAGCCCCTGAGTCCAAAATCTCCGTCGTCGACTGCGGTCCCCCACGATGAAGATCCGTTGGGTCATACGTCTGCCGACGCTGGGTGGAGGCAGAACAGTCTCGCTGCGAATAGACCCTCAGGGCAAAACGTCGAGGAGTGATACAAGAAGGTCACGGCAAATATTATAGCGTGACTAGTAGAGACTGCGAAATCTGAGATTACGCGTGCTCACGGACGTCGTGAGGGTGATGCGTTCGTACCCTCGTCCAAACAGGCCTTCAACGGGCGCGCGCGCGCCGATGCTGATATTGATCTTACGGATCTGATTCGGCGCGCCGCCCGCATCGGGGAGGTTGCTCGTCACCGAAGAGGAGTTTTCATCAAAGATATCGTAGCTCAGCTGTAAGTTTTCAACGTACAATGCTGCCACCTGAGGGGAGAGGGCATTGACTTGCCGCATCAGCCGAGGGAGATCTACGTTGGAGTTGTCGATGAAGTAAGTCGCGACCAAAAGCCTGAAAGCTCGCGTCGCCGCAGGGGGATTGATAATGGAAGCGATGTTGCCGTAGGCGGCCAGCGGTTGATTGAAATCCAGCAGATCGTCGCCTAAATCCACGTATCCCCCTGTTCCAACATTGGTCACAACTCCAGCAGCACAGCCGTTGACGTTGCACAACAGCAGGACGTCCCCGATCTTGACCCCTAGGTTGGGATCGTCGTAGGGTGGGTTGGTCAGCGAATCGAATCTGATCTGGTCGCCATTGGCACTGATGCTCAGCAAAGGATATTGATCTAGATTTGATCCCGGATCCCGGTAGGCGATAGTGATCACATCTGTATTTATACCGTTGACCGTCGGACCCTTGGCATCCCCTGGCGTCACTCCATATAGACGGTCGGCCGCATAAGTATTGCTTGAGACATAGCAACCGGTCGGATCGCAGGCGAACTTTGAGGGCTGCGAAGAGGTGCCGCTGGGCAATTGGATGCCTCCCGCGGGGATGCCATTGCCCACCATCCTCAGCTCACGGGTGATGACATTCACCGCCAGGCGGGCAGCTTGCTGCATCCCAGCCTGTTGAGTCAGCAAGTAACTGATATCGACCGCAGGACGGAAGAGAGCGCCTGCAGCAACCAGAAACAACACACCAAACAGACTAGCCACGATCAATTCAACCAGGCTGTAACCGCGACTTGAAAGACCACAATTCGCGTGCATCCTTTCCTGTCCTCTAACGATACCGCGAAATGTAGGATGCGACCCGGTACGATCGCTGCCAACCCTGAGAAGTGGTGTACCGAACGGTGATAGTAATCTGCCTGAGGTCGGGATAAGGGTCACCGCCCGACATCAAAACAGGGTCAATCTCGATTTGCCGGTCGAAATTGGTAAGAGGACGAATCAGATCGTCACTCGTCCCAAGCTGTCCGTCTGGGCCAGGGCGGGTTAGAGTTTCGACCGCCCCGTCGTCCGCGGTCCCCACCAGGCCGTCTCCTCCACCTGATGTAGGATTGGGCAGGCGCAGAGGTTGAAAGCCGGCCAGGAAGACACCGGCAGGATCATTCTGAATCATGTCGAATGTGATCAGCTGCGTATCCCGGGCTGTGTAGATGCTCTCCAGCGCTTCGCGTGACTTTTGCTTGGCGATCAGTTCCTCCTGGACCAAGTACATGGTGACAACCGACTGGCTGAAGAGAGCCAGGAGACTCGTCAAACCAATGGTCATGACCATCATGGCCATCATGACCTCGAGCAAACTGTACCCCGATGTGCCCCCAAACTTCACCTTCAAAACCGAGTTACCCCTTTCTTAATTTCGACTTTTTACCTCTTTCTTGACCCTGAAAGCCATGCACGCGCTGTGCCATTATTACGGGCACACACAAGACAATACACTTGCTGAGCCGTAACTTTCTAGTCCGCAACAAATTAAGGTAGGCGTTTCCAGATGAGTACACAGGCCCGGAGGACTCAAATTTCCCTGTAGATGTCAACGCTCGTTTACAGGGGGGCGTGTCTTTAAATTTAAATTTTGGGTCCAAAGTTCAAATTTTGAAGACACGGCCCCCCCCCCCAACTACTCATTTTTCTCTTTAAAACCGGGTGGCGATCGGGGTAAACTATAATTAATTCTAAAATTTGAGGTGTTCTATGGCTTTATTCGGAGCTAAAGGGAAAAATTTGGTGGGTCTGGATGTTGGTTCCTCGGCGGTCAAAATGGTGTCGCTGAAACCGGCGCGCGGAGGTTATGAGGTTGCGGGTGCGGCGATAGAAACTCTACCCGCCGGTACCATTGTTGAGGGGGTGATTGCCAAAAGGGAGGCCGTTGCAGGTGCCATCACCAGGATTTTCGACTCGCAGCGGATTAAAGAAGAACAGGTCGCTACCTCGGTCTCGGGTCATTCGGTGATCGTCAAGAAGATCGCACTGCCGGTGCTGAATGCGGAAGAAGTGAAAGAATCGATTCAATGGGAAGCAGAACAATATATCCCCTTTG
>JALLOL010000334.1 GCA_027717875.1 Acidobacteria bacterium AH-259-L09
GAGATGGGTGCACCGGCGGTCGAACGATCGTGGCGGCAGATGGTTCCGTGGCTCCTCGCCGCCGTGGTCGTAAGTGTCATCATCACCCTGATTGCCGTCTGGAATCTAAAGCCCCTGCCCCCACCAACGCCACGACCCATTACCCGGCTTACCCTGACGTTGCCGCCTGACGCACAATTGACCCTCCTGGATCTTTCTGCCGTAGCCCTCTCGCCAGACGGAACCCACCTGGTGTACGTCGCCGATACTGGGGGAGGCCAGCAGCTTTACCTGCGCACGATGGATAGCTTAGAGACCAGGCCTATCCCCGGCACGGTAGACGCGATAGCCCCGTTCTTCTCGCCCGACGGCCAGTGGGTAGGGTTTTTCGCTGAGGGCAAATTGAAGAAGGTTTCCATCAGCGATGGGAGGACGCTGAACCTGTGCGACGTTTCGTCACCTGGCAGCGCAAGCTGGGGAGCCAATAACAGCATTGTTTTCTCCACAACCCGCCTTGAGGGTCTGTGGCAGGTCTCCGCTGCAGGAGGCACACCGCAGGTCCTAACCACCCCGGACTCCACGAAGGGTGAGGACGGTCACAAGGATCCTTGGTTCCTACCAGGCGCTAAGGCTCTGCTGTTCGCCGTTCTGGCGACAAGCGAGAGTTACACTGAGCGTCAAATAGTAGTGCTGCAGCTTGAGACGGGGGAGCGGCGTGACCTAACACTCGAAGGAGGAGGAACCAATCCCCGTTACGTGCCTACCGGGCACCTGGTCTATGCCCTGGAGGGCACCCTGCTGGCCGTGCCGTTTAATCTGGCAAATTTGGACGTGGCAGGCACTCCAGTCCCTATCGTGGAGGGCGTCATGCAGTCAACGGCTACGACTGGCGGCGCACAGTTCGGCTTTTCCAGCCAAGGATCACTCGTCTATGTTTCGGGCGGAATGGGGGAAGGGGAGCGCACGCTAATGTGGGTGGACCGTAAGGGTGCAGCCCAGCCCTTGACGGAGACCCCACGCGCATTTGAATCGCCTCGCCTATCGCCCGATGGCCAACGTGTGGCTGTCACGATCCGGGAAGCCAACACCGATGTGTGGGTTTATGACCTGCGTCGCAGTACCCTGACCCGGTTCACGACTGAGGCGGCCGAGGAGGAGACCCCCATCTGGACGCCTGATGGTAGCCGGCTGGCCTTTGCTTCTTCCAGATCGGGAGAACCGCGGACTGTGTTCTGGAAGGCGGCCGACGGCAGCGGGGACGAGGACGTCCTCCTGACAAGCGAACACCACACGCATCTCGGCTCCTGGTCACCCGATGGCCAAACGCTGGTCTTCGCTGACGCCGAGGACTTGTGGGTTCTCGAACTGGAGGGGGGCAAGCCGCGCCCATTCCTCGAAACGCGGTTTGCTGAAGCCTCGCCGAGTTTCTCGCCGGACGGTAAGTGGCTGGCCTACAACTCCGACAAATCAGGTAGGCAGGAGGTCTACGTGCAGCCGTTTCCCGGTCCCGGTCGCGTGTGGCAGATTTCGAGCCAGGGAGGCGAGGAGCCGTTATGGGCGCTGAATGGGGGACAGATGGAGCTGTTCTACCGTAACGGAGATCGGATGATGGTCGTAGATATCACGACCGAGGCTTCCCTTTCAGTAGGAAACCCCAGACTGCTTTTCGAAGGACGGTACTGGAGTACCGCCTGGCATCTCACAAACTATGACGTGTCCCAGGACGGACAGAGGTTTCTCATGGTTAAGGAAGACAAGAGCGCTGTAACACAAATCAACGTCGTCCTCAACTGGTTTGACGAACTCAAGCGCCTGGTGCCGACGGGGGAGTGATGCCGCAAGATCAGGCTCCATATGGTGGCTAGAACAGCCCCAATTCATTTTGAACTTTCCATATATGGGTGGCTAAGATTCTGCCTCTGATTTGGCAATTCTAATTGCCTTCAACTCCCTGTAAGCGTATCCTTAGAAAAGATTCCACGGCCTGGGAGGGGCAGCATGGTTGGCCAGACCATTTCGCATTACAAAATTCTTGAGAAGCTCGGGGGCGGCGGCATGGGTGTGGTCTACAAGGCCGAAGATAGCCGCCTAGGCCGTCATGTGGCGCTGAAATTCCTGGCTGAGAAGTTTGCCAAGGACAAGCAGGCCTTAGAGCGTTTCCAGAGAGAAGCTCGCGCCGCCTCGGCGCTGAATCATCCCAACATTTGTGTGATCTATGACATAGGCCATCACGAAGGTCAGCCCTTCATTGTAATGGAGTTTTTGAAGGGACAGACGCTCAAGCATCGGATCAGGGGCAAGGCGGTGCAGATGGATGAGCTTTTGGAGCTGCCGATTCAAATTGCCGATGCCCTGGACGCTGCACACACTGAGGGGATCATCCATCGAGACATCAAACCTGCCAATGTCTTTATTACCGAGCGGGGCCATGCCAAGATCCTGGACTTTGGGCTGGCCAAGCTGACGGAAAGTCGGCCAGAACCGGAGGCTGCCTCTGCGGCGCCAACAATCCAGGTCTCGGAGGAGCTTTTAACCAGCCCGGGCACTGCCCTCGGAACGGTCCCCTATATGTCCCCGGAGCAGGCGCTGGGCAAGAAACTGGATGCCCGGACCGACCTTTTCTCCTTTGGCGTGGTCCTGTATGAGATGGCAACCGGCTCTCTGCCTTTCAAGGGGGACACGTCAGCAGCGCTGTTTAATGAGATTCTCAATAAAGTCCCCACCTCACCTGTGCGTTTGAATCCCGAGGTGCCGGACGAGCTGGAGCGAATCATCGATAAGGCGCTGGAGAAGGACCG
>JALLOL010000336.1 GCA_027717875.1 Acidobacteria bacterium AH-259-L09
CCACGTCAATTGTTTGAATGCAAAAACACCATGGTTGAGAATGGCGTGATCCCAACCGTTGTAAGTCCCCCCCATGTTGAGGACGATGGTCTTGAGATGAGGGGGATTCAATTGTGCGGCAGCGGCTTGAGCGTGAGCACCAGCAGAAGTGCCCCACATTCCGATCTGACCGTCCGTATAGGGAAGCTGCGCAAGCCACTCGATCGTATCGTATCCGTCTTCTGCTTCGTTTAGGTACTTCGTAAAGACGCCTTCTGAATTATGACGGCCTCGCCAATCCTGAACAACAGCCACGTATCCATGCGGAGCGAAATATGTAGCTCGATGAGCAACTTGCTCTTTCCCGTAGGGTGTTCTGTGCAGGAGAATAGGGAGCTTGTCTTCCACAGGGACGCCATCTCTAGCGGGACGATAAATATTGGCAGCAAGTTTGATCCCATCACGCATGGGGATCATCACATCCTTCTGGACCACCTCGTAACGAACCTTTGAAACTGCGGATGGGGTAGTAGGAACCAACGGTGCAAGAGAGCCGCTCGGGGCGTAGTCCCGCTCCACCTCGTCGATCGCGAGGTTGACCGCATAATGGATCAGATTTTCCATTATATCGGTGTTTATAGCGACTTCGTCTGCGTCTTCATTTTCAATGCTGGTTATCATATACGTCCCCTTGCCGTGCTTTATCAATCCGACTCCGACGTCTCTGTTTCCAGGAACGAAAGCGAGGACTATAACCGACTTGGCTGGATTTCCCCACGTGTCGTCAAAGTGGTTCGTCTTCACATTGTTCGGTTTTCTAAACAGATCGCCCAGTTCTGGGATTTTGTTTAGCTCAAAAGCATTGACGCTTCCGCGTTCAAAACCGGTTACAAGGTCTTTTCCGGGCAGCCATCCCGTCTCGCACGGGCGTTCAGGGTCGCTATCTTGACCGATGGAGATCGCTATCCCGCCGTTGTTGACAAAGCTTTTGATCTTATCCTCCGTAGCCTTGTCAAGAAAATACCCGTCGTCACATATCTCACCTTGACCTATCCAGAGGACATCAGCCTCATCCAAGCCTGGCAAAGCTCGATCTTTGGTCTTCTCGTATTTCACTTTCTGATCTCCGACCTTGGTAAAATTCTCCAAGATCGGGAATTCGGCTCGGCTTATGTTGCCCTCTAATACCAGAACTTTGATGTCGGCTGAGGCATATGTTGTGGCAAGAAAGATGAGTAATCCTATGAGAATTAGTTTACCTTTCATCGTTCCACCCCCTTGAAAGATAGGCAATAGGCTGCAATAGGCAATCTTCCTATTACCTACTATCCGTCACCTATTATCTAATCGATTTGAAGATTGAACTAACGAAGCTTTATAGCCTGCACATGACAACTATTAATTGAACTCCAACACGCCCATTGTAACAGTCCAGCCTCGGCATAAGTTCTTTACGGAAGGGACGGTGCTCCTGCTTTGGTTTTCTCAGCTTTGCACACAAACCCCCATTCCACCTTCGCCGATCTTCTCCAGAATCTTGTAATGGGAGATGGTCTGGCCGACCATGAAGTCGCTTCTCCTCTGAATGGGCAGAAGGAATTTTCTAAATGATAACCCTACAGGGAGTTGAAGGCAATTAGAATCAGGGGCAGGAGCTTAGCCAATATATCGGAAGTTGACAGCGCACTGGGTCCATTCTAGCGAACATATTGAACCTAGGCTCGCTCGTCGGAAGCCACCCTTTCGTCCACTTGGCCGTGTAACGCCCTTCTCGTCCTCTTGCCGCTGAGCGAAAACCACTAGTCCGGTATGCCGACTACACGGCCATGTGGACTGGGGACACAAGGATGTGAAAACAAAAATGGTTTACACCCACGTCTTGAACAGGGAGCCGAGGGGCGTTCGGAGCCCCATGGACAAAATGCCGGATGGGTAATATGCGGATCAGTATAAGCGTCTTGCTTCGAGCGGCATGTTCATCGGAACTCGTTGCCAGTAAAGCTAATTACGTAGCGTCTTCAGCCGATTTCTATTTGCGTCTTATACGGACAACTGGAATAGTATACTGACCAGCATATTCACTGTTAGGCGGCGCGGACAAGCAGTTTCTTAACTAATGGGAGAAGACGTATGACAACCAAGACTGAAGGTACAGTGTTTGACTACCGGGCGCTTCGCCTGCTTATGGGGCTTATCGCATTTTTCCTACCAATTGTCGTCTTGCTTCTTTCCTCTAGTCCACTTTCGTCTATTAGCGCTTCGTACTACACAGAAGCCCGCGATGCTTTCGTTGGAATGTTATTTGTTGTCAGCGCGTTTTTGTTTGCCTACAATGGGCATACGTCAAGGGAGGCTAAGGCGAGTAAAGGAGCATCGCTAGCGACAATATTCGTTGCAATCTTCCCGACATCCTGCGACCTTTGTAAAACTGACATAATATCCAATATTCATTATGTTGCGGCAGCTATTTTATTCGCAATATTGGCGTATTTTTGCTTCGGCCCCTTTAGACGGAACACGAAAGACAAAGGAGGGAAAAAAGGACGACGGAGCAAAATCTATTTCGTCTGCGGATTGATAATAGTTGGATGTATACTGGGCGTGCTTGTCACAAAAGTCACGCAGCCCGGCGCATCAACCAAAGCGTTGAGTGTCACATTCTGGGCAGAGGCAATAGCACTGGGCGCGTTCGGGGTTGCCTGGATCGTGGCGGGCAAATCCAAAGTCTTGTCTTTTCTTGTCGACGATGACCAGGCGCTTCGGCTTCGACAGTTTTGGCAATAGCGTGC
>JALLOL010000337.1 GCA_027717875.1 Acidobacteria bacterium AH-259-L09
TCATAAATTATCTACTGCAGCGACGAAATCATCCGCCCTGCCAGTGTTGCGCTCCCTCGGCCTCCTCAACATACCATAGGGGCGAGCCGGCGGCTCTCCCGAGCAAACCATTCACCGAGAACGGGTAGGGCGAGCCACCGGTTCGCCCTACCCGGCCGGCGGTTTAGCCGCCGCGTGACGAGTCAGGAAAGGGGTCACAGCGTGAATTTCCGATTTTGAAGTGTGGAGTCAGTTGTGATTCAAAATTGGGAATTCACGCTGTGACCCCCTCCTGGAGATCCCTACATGGACGCCAGTACTTGTGTGAAGAGGGTGTCAAAGTTATAATCCCTCTCACATGCCGGAGGGACTCGTCAGAATCTTGCGACCGGACGGGAAAGTAGAGAAGGGGCAGAAGGTACCCTCCATCAACCCAAAGGATCTCATTCACTTGTATCGCGTGATGCTGCTCAATCGTCGAGTCGATGAGCGGATGACCACCCTGCAAAGGCAAGGGAGAATAGGCTTCTACATTGGTTCAGTTGGAGAAGAAGCCGCCATTATCGGGAGCGCTTTTGCCCTGGAGGAAAAAGATTGGATTATCCCCTGCTATCGCGAGCTAGGAGCAGCATTGCTTCGTGGCTTTTCTCTTTTCGAGTTCTGCTGCCAGTTGTTCGGCAACGCTCAAGACAGCATTAAAGGCAGACAGATGCCCAACCACTATGCTTCAGCGAAATTGCGTTTTGGCTCCATCTCGAGTCCAGTCGGAAATCAAATTCCATACGCCACCGGTATAGCACTCGCTGCTCGACTGCGGGGTACCGCAGAAGCCGTTCTGGTCTATTTCGGCGAGGGTGCCACTTCCGAAGGCGATTTTCATGTGGCTGTGAATTTCGCTGGCGTTTACAAGACACCGACTATTTTTCTGTGCCGAAACAATCAATGGGCAATCTCAATGCCACGGGAACTTCAGACTGCCTCAAAATCTATCGCCATCAAGGCCAAAGCTTACGGTATTGAAGGTGTGCAAGTTGACGGTAACGACATCTTCGGAGTTTACTCAGTCACCCGAGAAGCCGTTGACAGGGCTCGCCGTGGAGAAGGCCCGACTCTCATTGAGGCCGTGACCTATCGCCTGGGAGCTCACTCCACGTCGGACGATCCTCGAGCCTACCGAGATGATGAGGAAGTGGAAGGATGGAAAGAGAAAGACCCCCTTTGTCGTTTCAAGCTCTATCTCATGGCCGAGGGACACTGGGGTGAGGAAAAAGATGCGTATTTGGAAGAAGAAATCAAGAACGAAATCCAAGCAGCATTGAAAAAGAGTGAAAGGATCGGCCCGCCATCCATTGACACAATGTTTGAGGATGTTCTGGACCGGGTCCCCTGGCACTTGAAAGAGCAGCTTGAGGAACTGCGGAGAGTGCAAGAGTTAGACGCAGTGCAACAGGAAGCATAGGCACGAGGCCATCCATGCCGACGATGAACATCATCCAGGCTGTGAACGATGCGCTGCGCACTGAGATGAGGCGCGATGATCGGGTGGTTATTCTGGGCCAGGATGTTGGAAAGTTTGGAGGAGTCTTCCGAGCCACTCAGGGACTTTTTGAGGAGTTCGGCCCGAATCGGGTCTTAGACACACCGCTGGCTGAAGCTGGGATTATAGGCAGTGCTATCGGGATGGCGCTTTACGGACTGCGTCCCGTGCCTGAAATCCAGTTTGCCGATTTCATTTATCCGGCTTTCGATCAGATCGTCAACGAGGCCTCCAAGATGCGCTATCGCTCTGGGGGCCAGTACGCCTGCCCCATGGTGATTCGCACCCCCTGTGGGGGAGGGATCAGAGGAGGCCACTACCATTCACAAAGTCCAGAGGCTTATTTCATTCACACTCCCGGTCTCAAAGTGGTGATGCCTTCCAACCCTTCCGACGCCAAGGGCCTCTTAAGTGCGTCGATTCGGGATGATAACCCGGTCATTTTTTTGGAGCCCAAGCGTCTTTACCGGGCAGCTCGGGGAGAGGTTCCGGAGGGCGAATATGTCGTTGAATTGGGCAAAGCGAAGGTGGTTCGAGAAGGAGACGACGTCACCATCGTGACTTACGGTGCAGTGGTGCATACCACTCTTCAAGCTGCTGAGAAGGCCGCACAGGAGGACGGCATTTCAGTGGAGATCATCGATTTGCGTACACTGCTCCCTTACGACATCGATACAATCTTAATTTCGGTCATGAAAACAGGCCGAGTGCTCATCGCGCATGAAGCTGCTAAGATGTGCGGCTTCGGGGCAGAGCTTTCGGCCACACTCAATGAAAAAGCGTTACTTCATCTTCAGGCTCCCATCCTGAGGGTCACTGGCTTCGACATTCCCTTCCCCTACACATTTGAAAGTGAGTACCTGCCAAACGAAAAACGTCTCCGGAAAGCGCTACAGGACAGCATCAATTTCTAACCTGGGTGGTGACTATGCCTTTCGAATTCAAGCTTCCTGACATCGGGGAAGGCATCGTAGAAGGAGAAATCATACGCTGGCTGGTCAAAGAAGGGGAGCACGTGGAAGAGGATCAACCCATCGTGGAAGTAATGACTGACAAAGCCACTGTGGAAATCCCCTCTCCCCTAAAGGGCAAAATTGCCAAGCGGATTGGAGATGAAGGAGAGGTAATCAAAGTGGGAGCCACTATGGTGGTGATCAAAGAAGAAGAAGAAGAAGAAGAAGGGCAAAGCGGCGTTAAACTTGAGCCGGCGAAACCCCGGGTAGACAAACCGAAGACCAAG
>JALLOL010000338.1 GCA_027717875.1 Acidobacteria bacterium AH-259-L09
CCAGCTGGTGGAAATCCAGCCCGGCCAGAGCCTTAGCAGGCAGGCCGGTAGCGAGCCTTGCCATTCGTCGGGCGACCGGCGGGTGCGAAGCGTAGGCAGTGAGAGAGCGACGCAGCGAGGCTAGCTGCTGTGCTAGCGGGTGCAAGTCCCGTCGGTGCAATTCCCAGTATGGCGCCGTAGTTATATCCGGCAGTCATTGGGGTGACCCAGTGGCTGGAAGCCCGGAAGTAAAAGCTCTAGGCGGGCAAGGAGAGACATCGATCTCCCTTGATCGGATCAGCCCAGGGAGCGAGCAACCAGGAGGGCCGTAGCGAGAGCGAACGGATAAGTCGCCGAAATGCTGTCCCCGCGTGAAGCTGAGTTGCGGGAATGTTGGAGATGCCAAGGGGTTCCCGCTCTTCCCCGGTGGCCAGTGTTGGTATGGAAGAACTAGGGTGAGCACATACCAAATCTCCCGGCGGAAGCTGAAGGCGGCAATCCTGGAGAGTACAGCAGCGAAAGCCCGGAAGGTCTGGTTACCAGGCAGGAGAATGCCGAAGACCGGCCCTATAACCGGCTCTGCCGGGAAGTGGGACGGAGGTGGCCAGACTGGCGGATGGGGTCGTGAAGCGATGAGGGTTGGGACAACATAACCCAACTGGAGCGAGGACCCCAGGGCCCAGGTGAGGCGGCCAAGGCCACGGTCCCGTACGCCGATACGGGGGTGCCGTTTGGCGGAGGCGGTCTCGAAGGCGGGAGCAAACTGTCTCAAACGGGAAGGCTCCATGCTGAACTGTCAGGTGCCTGGTGCTTGAAGCCGTACTGGGGAAAACCCAACGTACGGAATTTTAGGGAGGGCGGCTGGAAACGTGAGCCATGGCAGAATTAGGAACCCGCTCCACCTATCGAAAGAGTGGATGTCGGACACTCTCATGCCTACAGCTGCGCGCGCCAGTGCTCTACCCGACGGCCGCGAGGGTTCAGCTCCGAAATCGTTCATCGTGGCGGATGTCGACACTGTTAGCCTGGTGGAAGACAGCATCGGGACGACCGTTAATAGCGAGGTCGTTACGAGCCGCCGGAGTCCCTAGCCCGGGGCACGCTTTCAAAGGGATTCCCCAGGAACCTGGGAGGCCTCCTCGTCTCCTCCTGCAATTTCAGCAGACGAGGTACTGGGCGGTCAAGGGAGACCGGAGACGCCCGGGAAGGGCGAAGAGGAATCTTATGATCCCATAGTACCGAGGAAGGTGGGGAACCGGGAGGACCGGGACCCACTGGAGGGAAGGGGTGAACAAACAGACGTATCGGGCGGCAGAACCATGACGATCCTCAGAGGTCGAGAAAACATGTCAACCAAGCTGGCCCGAATAGCCGAACTGGCCAAGGAGGACAGGAAGCGACAGTTTGTCTCGATCGCTCATCTTCTCACGCCGGAAGCGTTGTATCAGGCTTTGGAGAGTCTGCGGAAAGACGCGAGTGCCGGAGTGGATGGCGTCACGTATGCGGAATACGAGAGAGAGGCAGAGGAGAATATCCAGAAGCTTCACGATCGGCTCAAGAGCAAGCGATACCGAGCGCAACCGCTGCGCAGGGTCTATATTCCCAAAGAGGGAGGACGATCGAGGCCGATCTCGATCCCCGCTCTAGAGGATAAGATCGTGCAGAGGGCGACGGTGCAACTGCTCAATGCGATCTACGAGCAGGACTTTCTCAGCTGCTCCTACGGGTTCCGACCGGGGCGCAGTCCGCAGGAGGCGCTCGATGAGGTGGGGAGGGTCGTTTGTCGGCGCCCGATCTCTTATGTGCTGGAAGCGGACATCTGCAGCTACTTCGATACCATCGTGAGGAGCCAGCTCATGGAGATGATCGAGAAGCGAGTGCGCGATGGGAGTATCCTGCGGCTGATCCGGAAATGGATCAATATCGGTGCCATCGACAACGGCAGGCTGCTCGTCACAAAGACGGGGACAGGTCAGGGGCAGGTGATCAGCCCGCTCCTGGCCAACGTCTATCTTCACCACGTGCTCGACGAATGGTTTGAGGCAGTGGTGAAGCCCCGGCTGAAGGGTGAGGCCTACGAAGTCCGGTGGGCGGATGATTTCATTCTCGGTTTTCAGTATCGCGAGGATGCGGAGAAGGTGCAGGAAGTGTTGCCCAAGAGGTTCGCGAAGTATGGGCTGACTCTCCATCCGGACAAAACTCGGCTGATGGGGTTTGGGCGTAAAGCCCTGGCGCAATCAGAAGAGTCCGGGGGAAGGACGCCTGGGACCTTCGACTTTCTCGGCTTCACACACATCTGTAAGCGAAGCCGGCGGGGGTACTTCACGATCCATGTCCGGACCATGCGCAAGCGGCTGCGGCGGAGCCTGAAAAAGGTCTCGGCCTGGTGCCAGGAGCATCGACATGATCTGGTCGAGGATCAGTGTGAGGCCCTCAACCGAAAGCTCCGGGGCCATTACCAGTACTACGGACGACCGACGAACTACCGAAGTCTTTGGGAGTATTATCGGTCGGTCCGCAGGATCTGGAAGAAGTGGCTGAACCGGCGGACCCGTGGGAAGACACTGAACTGGACCGTCTACGAGCAGCTCCTGAGTCGCCACCCGCTGATGCGACCTCGCATTACGCGATCCTGGACTCCTGGACCACGGATGGCGAGTCATGTTTGAGGAACCGAGTGCGGGAATTCTGCACGCTCGGGTCTGTGAGGGGGGAGGACGGTTTCGTTACGGCGAACCTAACCGGGCACGAAGCTGGAAACGGCGGATACA
>JALLOL010000339.1 GCA_027717875.1 Acidobacteria bacterium AH-259-L09
CGGGATGTAGCCATCGAGACCGAAGATGGCCCAACCTTCGTCTCCCCAGGCATGAAAGGCGAAGTGATCTCTCTGCATGATGGTTTCCACTTGGATGTAATACAAGGAGATCCCGTACCGCCCAAGGCTCTGATCCAGTTTGAAAGCGGGATGAGGCTTCTTGTGGATCAGAGGATGAAGTGGGAGAAAGTCCGCTGGTCACAAAAAGCTGGGCGGCTCGTGATCGCTATTTTTGCTCCAACTCGGCCATGATCGGAACCTCTTCTCCGGCCTCAACCTTCATCTTCCTCTCCCAGTTTTTATAGCCCTTCTTGGTGATTTTGATCTTGTATTCCCCTGGTTTGAGGTTCTTTGTCCTGGGCGTACTGCCAGCAAAAGCTCCATCTATCTCTATCTCAGCATCCTCTGGATCTGACTGGATTCGCAGTACGGCAACTTCTGCCTTGCTACCACCACTGCGACCGGCAACAGTTTCTTTCTCGTCCTTGATCCCTTCTTGGTCAAACACCAATTCGACACCAGCTACCTGTTCAACCGCTCGCAGCACCCCACGGTAATTCTTCTTGTCCAGCTTGAACTCCACAGCACCCACAATGTCCGCTCCGTCATCGAAAGAGAGTGTCATGTAGTGCTTTTTGCCCTTCAAAAAGAGCCCAAGTGGACCAGTAAGGAAAATAGCAGTCTTGATGCGTCTTCCAGAAACTCGACTGTAAAAGACCTCAGTCACAGCCTTACTGGGAATAGGGAAATACTCATCTCTTTCGTTTTTGTCCACAAACCGAATGGAGTTGCCATCTACTATGAGCTTCCCTTTGTCGCCTTCTTCTGCCCTCCCATACGCAGTTCTTACCTCCACCTTCTTGAACGTCATTTGTGCAGACAGCTCGGCAGGCAAGAGCAGAAAGACTGACACCGCTGCGGCCACTACTTTGAGAGTCCTCAGCATAAGTCACCTCCTTTACTTATGGAGCTATGCTGCGCTCTTTTAGTTCAGACGCAATGTAAAAGTTGGGAATCTACTCTTGGTGTCTGTCTCCAAAAAACATCTGGTTTAGTGACAACTTTTTCGGCAGGGCAAACGTCCCTTTCATGCAGGTTTCAGAGAGGGGAAAAAAAGGCTTATCCCAGCTATCCCAGACCGGTGCTCATCCAGTAGGGTTATGAATTGCCACTAACTATCAATCCGGCAAGAGGTTGTGCCGCAGTTGTCAACGTGAAATGTTAGATCCTCAGTAGTACCTATCTTCACCCTCCATGCGCTGGATGAGGGCCGGATACACTCTCGAACAGGTCTAGATTGCCCGAAACTGCCTCTGGATAAGGGATACCTGCCCATGCTGTCAAAGATCAACAGTACTCCCCTGGGAGTATGCCAACATCATCTGCACACGCCTACCGGATCAGCTAAGGAGTGACCGTTGCAACTTGGGGTAGACAATCCTTCCACCTTCGATCCTTGCGAAGGAGGTCAAGCGGTGCTCCTTTAGACCCTCGTGGCTTTCCTCATTTTCCTCTCCAGGATAGAATCATCTGAACGGCAAATTCCCGTTCGTGATTCTGGAGACAACTACGTGCCTCACGAATTCTTCTCTTCTACTTACAACAGCGCAAGGGATCGCTTCTGCAAGATCGCAAAGGATGCGGGTGCGAGACTCGACGAGCTTGTGTTGGACGTCCCCGGCCCCAATGAGCAGAGACTCACCATCAACATCGCCTGGCTCGGTGCTGAAAAGCCGGAGCAGGTTTTATTGCACACCTCGGGGCTCCATGGAGTGGAGGGCTTTGCAGGGTCAGCGATTCAAGCGCAACTTCTTAAGCACCCGCCACAGCTTTGGGATACCGACGCGCTAGTCCTGGTCCATGGAATTAACGCCTATGGAATGGCTTGGCTGCGACGCGTCAACGAAAGCAATGTCGATTTGAATCGTAACTTTCTGGAGCCGGCCGAGCGGTACGAGGGTGCCCCAGACGGTTACCACAAACTGAACGCGCTGCTCAATCCACAAAGTCCACCCGAGGCATTTGATTTATTTTATGTTTGGGCAGTGTGGTCGATCCTCAGATACGGATTCAGCAACTTGAAGCAGGCGGTTGCAGGTGGTCAATATTATTATCCCAACGGCCTGTTTTTCGGGGGACACAAGCTTGAGCAAGGTCCTACGTTATTGCTGGATTGGCTAAAGAGGAATCTTGCGGGTGTGAAGCGAATCGGCGCAATTGATGTGCACACTGGACTGGGGAAATACGGTGTCGATTCTCTGCTAGTCTTCTACGGTCCTGAGACCGAGCGTTTTAAGTTATTACGAGAGCGACTCGGGAAGCGGGTCACAGCGCACGACCCAGGTAGCGTCTCCTATCGGGTAAAAGGCAGCTTTTTGGGCGGGCTTGGGCGAGAGATCCCTCAGGTTGACTGGACTTGCATCCTGCAAGAGTTTGGAACCCTCCACGTCTTGCGTGTGCTCAAAGCCTTACGTGAAGAAAATCGTTGGCACTATCACGGTCGAAAGGAGCAATTGGACCATCCGGCCAAGCAGCAACTGTTGCGAGCCTTCTGCCCGGACGATGAGCGCTGGCGGCACGACATTTTGACAAGGGGTCAAGAACTTGTAGACAACGTTGCCTCAGTTGTGTTTGCTCGTTGACAGTGGAGCATGATTCCCACCTGAAGGCTTGGCGATTTCCATTGCCTTTCACCCCCTGAAGGTCTAGCATCTACAAAAAGTCACAGGGAGGAGACA
>JALLOL010000034.1 GCA_027717875.1 Acidobacteria bacterium AH-259-L09
AGTCGCGGTAGGGGCGGGCCGGTGGCTCGCCCGAACTGAACATGCAGCGAGAATGGTTCGGGCGGGCCATCGGCCCGCCCCTACGGTTCAGGTCAGTTGATCCTGAGTTCCTGTTCTCTGCGCTTCTGAATCAGCTCGCTTTCTTCCGCTTCTATCTCCCGGATAAAGTCGTATGCGTTGCGCAAGGCCCTTCTGAAGTCGAGCGTGAGTTCTGTGGCTGTGGGCAGGTTGCGGATTACGTACGGCGTAATGAAGAAAATCAATTCTGCCCGGCGCCTGCTGCGGGTAGTCTGTCCAAACAAAGCGCCCACGGAAGAAATACGTGCTAGAATTCAACTCAGGTCATAGACTAGAAAAGTGGAGCTGTCGTGGATTGTAGACGCGATTGAAAACGATCGGGTGCGGATCACCGACCACGCTGATAAAGAAATGCAAAACGACCGTTTACATCTTGATGACGTTTTCCATTCGGTCAAACATGGAGAGATTATTGAGGATTATCCCCATGACAAGATCCTTCCTAGTTGTCTCGTTTTCGCAACCGGTTCACGTGGGCAACCTATCCACAGCGTGTGGGCCTATAATCAAGAAAGTAAGTAGGCAGTTTTGGTAACCGCATACAGACCAGGTCCGGATCAGTGGATTAACTGGAGGATAAGGAAGTCATGAGAGAACCGCCCCGAAAACCCTTTTCTTCGTGTCCCATCTGCGCAGGCCAACTCGTAGAAAAAAATGTGGAGAAATTATTGAGAGGCGGAAAGCACACAGCGATTCTTCGCGTGGAGGCAGAGGTGTGTTTAAAGTGCGGAGAAAGGCTTTATCCAATCGAGACAGCCCGTCGCTTTGAGGAGGTTCGAAAGAAGCTGGAGGCAGGCCAGGTGGATTCTTTCAATCCCATCGGTACGGCTTACGAAGTCGCCTGAACCCGGTTTTTTATCCTGACCTTGCCACCACCGTTATTGAACCTCCCAACCACAAGGGGAAAATCTTTTACGATGAAGGACTCACCGAGGAGGCCATTGCAATCTTCCGCAAGACGCAGGAGTTTAAGGGCTAGCTGACCACCTGACCGGCTGAGTCGCGGTAGGGGCGAGCCCGTGGCTCGCCCGAACTGAACACGCAGCGAGAATGGTTCGGGCGGGCCATCGGTCCGCCCCTACGGTTCAGGTCAGCGGTCCTTGAGTTCCTGTTCTCTGCGTTTCTGAATCAGCTCGCTTTCTTCCGCTTCTTTCTCCTGGATAAAGTCGTATGCGTTGCGCAAGGCCCTTCTGAAGTCGAGCGTGAGTTCTGTGGCGGTGGGCAGGTTGTAAATTACGTGTGGCGTAATGAAGAAAATCAGTTCTACCCGGCGCCGGTTGCGGGTGGTCTGTCCAAACAAAGCGCCCAGAATCGGAATGTCCCCGAGGAGGGGAACCCGGCTTCGTGTAAAATCGGTCGAGTCCGTGATAAGACCGGCAATGGCCACCGTCTGACCGTCGCGGACAATCAGCGAAGTGGTGAGGAAATTTCGGTTGATTGTCGGTGTGAGGGCGGGTCCCGTAGCGGAACTCACCTCGATCGCTATATCCATGGTCACGATGCCGCTGGCACTGATTCTCGGCATAATGAGCAGTGTCGTACCTGTCGGGCGAAACTGAATCTGGTTGACGAAGGCAGTGGCTGTTCCAGCCCTTAACGGATCTCCAAAAGATGACGTGGTGACCGGCACTTCCGCACCGACGTTGATCTGCGCCTGCATGCCATCCAGGGCCAGGAGTCGTGGAGCTTCCAATATTTGCACGTCGGTCTTGGTTCGCAGCGCATTAACGACAGCCTCCAACTCCCGAGCCCTGCCGATGAAAGCTCGGGTGGCCAGAGAGAAGGCGCCTTCCGGAGAGATCTGCCCGGTTGTCGCGGGCCCGCCGATGCCATCCCCATTTTCTGCCATGGTCCCTCTCTTTTGGAGAAAAGCCACCACGCCAAAACTCAGGTCATCGCGAAGCTCAACCGAGTAAATTTTGGCCTCAATCAAGACTTGCCGGGGAAGTACGTCCAACTGCTTGATGGTCTGGAGAAGGAACTGATAATCCGCTTCGGTGGCCTGGATGATCAGTGAGTTATTGAACTCGTTGACGATGATCTTGATATTGGCAGCCACCACAGCCCGAATGCCGGACTGAGTGGACATTGGACGCCCGGCCAGCGAGGGCCCCAATTGGCCTATTTGTCCTCCAAACCCTTGCTGCGATGGCGAAACAAAGCCTGCTTCCCGACGTGGGGTAACGGGTTGTTGAGGTTGACCCTCCTGAACTTGCCCCGTCGGCGCTGAGGGAAGACCGAATCCATCCTGATACAATTGAGCCAGGACATCGGCAATATTCATGGCAGTGTTGTTTTCGACCTGATAGACGAAAGTCTTGATGTTCATGCCAGTAGACGGAACATCGAGTTTATCCACCCATTTTTTCACTTCCCGGAAAACGGAAGGCGAGCGAGTCACCACCAGGATACTGTTCAATCTTTCAATGGCCACAATTCGCACGCCAGCGGGGTTACCCGGGGCAAAGACCTGGGCAAGATCATTGGCCACGTCCACTGCCTGGTTATAGCGGATCGGAATCAGATCCACGGTATTCACGTCGAAGTACTGCGTATCCAGAAGATTGACCAGCTTGAGGACCTGCTCGATGTTCTTCCGGTAGTCGGTGACGATGATCATATTGGCGGAAGCATAATTAATAATGTTCGCCCCGTTTGACACAAACGGGGTGATCATTGTCACCATCTCTCCCGAGGGTACGTAGTGCAGGGGAATAATATAAGTGATGACGCCTTCGTCCTGGCTCTCGCCCGCCCCCTCCGGTGGGCTCAGCGTGGACACAACCGGCTCTGCTTCAGCAGGCGGTTCCTGAGCAGGTTGACCCGTACCTTGGCGCTGAGGGGGACTTGCTTGGGCTGAAGGCGGCTCCTGGGCCGCCGGTTCAGTCTCCCCCTCTTCTTCCTTTTCCTGCTCTTCCTGCTTTTCCTGCGAGGGTGCCTCAGGTGTGACTACAAGTTCGTGGGGAATCTTCGTACTCTGTCCCAGGGGAACAATGACATACATTCCATCTTGCTTGACAATTGCCTGACCGTTCATTTGAAGAAGCTGTTCCAGGACTGCAAACGCTCTCTCCTTGGGGATTTCCTCCATGGTATAGATGCTCACAGTACCCTGCACCTGTGGGTCGATGACATAGGAATATCCCAACTCCTGCATTACCGTGTCGATTACGGTACTGAGCGGAACGTTATTGAACCGAAACCCCAGGCCGAGTGAGGCCGGCCTCTCGGGCTCAGGAGTTTCCCCTGAAGGCGTCTTCTCCTGCTCTGGAGTCTCGCCTTCTTCGGCGGCCTTTTCTCCTTCTGCAGATTTCTCTCCTTCTGCAGATTTCTCTTCTTCTGCTGCGGACTTCTCTTCTTCTGAGGACTTCTCCTCTTGTTCGGGGGACTGCTCTTGCTCTGCGGACTTCTTCTCTTGGGCGGATTTCTCTTCTTGCCGAGACTTCTCTTGTCTTGGGGGGTTTTGCTCGTGTATGGATGAGACAGCAAAAACCGGAGGGTTTAGAAGAAGAAAAAGTGCAAGGAGCTCCTTCGGATTCAAGTCGATCACCACTTTGTTGTTAGCGACGAGGGGGGCGCCGCCCTCCGCGGGCTGCCTGAGGACTGCCAACTCGAGAGCCCACAGCAGAAGATAATCCGCTTTGCCCCCGTCCAGCAGGAGATAATCCACTCTGTCCCCGTCCAGCAGGAGTCCTGGCTCCAGAAGGACTATCGGCGAGATTGCCCTGCCCTCGTCCCGCCTGACTACCTCTGGCTTGAGCAGACCGACCTTGAACAACTCCCACTTCAATACCCCGGGCCTCCTGGCTGGTGGCTGCTGCAGCCGTGACTCCCACGGCCTTGGGAGGAGAGCCGACCGTGATCACTGTGACTGCGGCCGTGGCGCGCTGCCCAGCAGCAGCCGGCTGCGCAGCATCGGCCATATCTATGACCTCTTCACGATCGTTCCACCGCAGTTTCACCACAGTGTCTCCAATCCCGGCCACCGTGTAGCCTTGCACCAGGTCTCCAACTTTAACCGTCCGCAGCTCTCCTTTGCTTTGCTTGCCTTCGAACACCGTCACTATCGCCTGCCTTTTACCACGCACGGCAGACACACCGTGGACAATCGGCCTGGCCGCCCACTTCGGCAGCTCTGGCTGCTTCTCTGCGGCCTCCCCTGAGGTCTCCACAGACTCCTCCGGTCGGCGGTCTTCCCTAAAAAGATTTTTCTCAAAGATGACCATAAAATCAGCAAAGGTTTGCACCCGCTGGATTGGCTCCACACCCAATTGGCCCACAGTAGTCCCTTCCCTTTGTGCACGGCTCACAATTTGCTGCAGATTATGCGCCTGTTGGAAATTCTCCCAAGCAGATGTGAGTCGCTCGGCAAAAATAACGATTCCCGCCAGGATCAAAATATTGACGAAAACAGTTCGTCGTTTCATATTCGCCACCCTCTATTGATGCCTATAATCCTAAGAAAGTCGAACGAAACCGGAAACTTTCAGGCGGGGCTGAATGCGCACCTGATTCTTAGAGCGAAAGCTAGTGAGGGAAAAATCATCCACCAGAAGGAATTTTGAATGAGTCGAAAGACCGTGGAGGAAGTTAGTCAACTGATTCACATCGCTTTGCAGGTTAATCTGCAAGGTGATTTTGGCGTAGCCTTCACCAATCTTGCGTTCCTGCAAGGGATTACTGCGCGCCACTTGAATATTATATTCAGCCGCCAAGCCGCGTACGATCTCTTCCAGCTGAACGGTGGCAATGCTTGCCTCCTGCGCGTCCAGTAGCCCTTGCCGGTACTGACCTAGAACCCTGTCAAGTTCCGTGAGCTGGGCTTGATAGATCTCCTCTTCCTGAATGGCTTGAATATATCGCTGCAGCAGCTTTTCCTTCTTCTCGATCTCCGCCCCAAGCTCACTTTTAGCATCGTAGAAAGGCAAAACCAGCCCAAAGACTACCAGAATCATACCTCCCACCATGCCGAGGATTGCTACAGCTCTTTTTTCTCGTTTGGCAAGTCTCTTCATCTTACAATCTGCACCTGAATTACTCTTCCCTGACCGTTGCCTGGAAACTAAACTTCTCCCGGTTCTTCATGGTCCGATCAGGGGTGATGTAACGCGACTCGACCGTTCCCAAGTTCTCAGAATCGAGCAGGACTTTCAGCAACCCGGAGGCAGAATCGGAAATACCGGTCATGCTGACACGATTTCCCTGGACAGTCAGGTTTTGTAGAAAAGAATTTTCCGGGATTCTTTCGGTCAGTTCCTGGAGAATCAAAAGAACTTTTTGACGCCCTTTCATCAGGTCTTGGAGCTCATCCAATTGAGTCTGGCGCTCCTTGACTTGATCGCGTACAGCCATCACTTGATCTACCTCGGGCTGGAGTGCTCGAATCTGAGATTCGATTTGGTTTAGAAGTTCACTTTGCTGGAAATACTCTCTGGTGGCCACCACAAAACCCATAATCACCAACAACACGGCTAAGAAAATGGTCGGAACAAAGCTGGGCCGTTCTGCGATCAGTCGCTTTTCCGGAGGAATCAGGTTAGATCGGCTGGGCAGGGACTTGCTGGTTCCAGAAATGGCCAGGCCGACGGCCTCAATCAGGCCTAACCTATCTGAGTTCAATTTTTTCAGGTTGAGCTTCTCAGACAAAAGTTCACAATCCTGAAACCTCTCGCGGAAGTCATCAACAAAATGATCTGCCAAAGCACCGGTCAGATAGATTTTCGCAAGCCCCTCATCCACCTGATCCAGGTGAGAGAAGAACCGATCAAGCTCCTGGAGCACCCTATCAAAGGTCAAGTCGTCTTCACTCACAAGGACCTTTTCAGACAAGAACTTCTTGGGACCAGCCAGAAAAATAAACTCCACTCCGTCAGAATTGATTGCCACAATTAAATAGGGGTTTTTCTTGGGATAACCATCGTCGTGGGCTGAAAAGACCTGATACAAGCCCACGCTGGAGACTCGAATTGCAGCGGGGTAAAGGTTCAACTCACGGAAGAGGTTAAGCTGCTCCTCCAAGTAAGCTCTGCGCACCATGATGATCCGCAGCAATATCTTTTTCCGGTCCTGGTCTCGATCCAGAACGAGATAATCATAGTAAGACTGCTCTTCATCCAGGGGCTCAAACTTCTCAACCTGAATGCGGACCACTTGGTCGAGATTTTCTTCCACCTCGAGGGGCAGCTCGACATGGCGAATCACCACCTGATCGCGAGGGAATCCCAAGATGACATTCTCGCCATTAAAACCATTGGACTCTGCATACTGCTGAACCCAACCGTGAAGGTCCGAGGGCGGCAATTCTTTATAGTTTTCCAGCACGTCGTAGTTTTTGAGAGCATAGTCCTGAAGGCCTTTGGAAACAGTGGCAAACACCAGGCTGTTTCCGTGAATCTCAATTCCGACGGCTGAATCTAGATTAAACATGTTCGGCGTTACAACTCAATGTTCGATTCATTCCAGTAAAGCACCGCGTAGCCTTTCGGGGACCTGGGCTCAATCCGGACCACACACCGGATACGGTTGACGGCTTCTGAATGGGTGAGACGCCCATCACTGATCAAAGTGTACACATTCAAGCGTGTTGTGGAGAGAAGGCCGGCTACATCCGTCGCAATCCCAGGGATTCTCTCCAAGATCTCCGTCACGTTCAGGATCGGAGCTTCTTGCCTCATGCTGTAAATCTGTGCCGCTGCCTCATAGTCTAACCCCGGAAGGGCTGCCAAAACAGGAAGCGGAGCCGAATTGACATTGATCCGGTTGATGCGGGTGAAGGTGGTAAAGTAATTTTGCAGGCCGTAGTACTCGACTTTTTCTCCGGCCTCAGTCATCCCTTTTCGACCGTAGTAAATCTCCGGTGTTATACCTCGCACCAGAAGAAGCTCCTCTGGAACATCAAAAACGCTGTTTTTGGCAAAATAGGGCTCAGGAAGCGACTGATAGTAGTCACTCTCCGCGCCGTTCGGTCGATGCAAATCGTCTGGATCACGCCAATCTTCAATCGAATCCGTGATGACATCAGCCTCCTGTTCGTCAAGGCTCACCATGATCAAAAGATTGTAGATCAGATGGCTGGGTGCTAAATTCACGTTGATCTTCCCAGTCTCATCGATGATCTTCACCTTGGCACTGCCGTTAGGCATGCTTAAGTCGACGCTGCCGGTTAGAACCGGTGGAAGAGATTGAACCCCCTCCTGTTGCATGCGCTGGATTTGAGCAAAAGCCATTTGGGATTCGATCACTTTGTAGATCGCATATTCAATTCCGGCACGGGCCAGGTAGTAGGACTGTTTCTGGTCCACGACATTGCGGGCAGCATCGACCTCGGTCCGAATTGAAGCCGAAAAGGACAGCGCCAATAAGCTCATGGCGAACAAAATCCACAGGACGACCACCAGGACGGCACCCTTGTCCCGTGTTGTCGTGCTGTCGTGCTGTGGTGATGTGGTGCTGTCGCGCTGTCGTGTCGCGCTGTGGTGCTGTCGTGCTGTGGTGCTATGCACGAAGGCACGACAGCACGAAGACACCCTCATTGGGGGACACGATCTAAAAACTCCCAAGCTCAAGATTACCTCCGAATGAATCGCTGAAGCCCTCCCGTTAAACGAGTTCCATAGAAGCTGGCATTGATGGAGACCAGGAGATGGTTCTCGTCATAGTCAATCCTTATCGCCTCAGGGACAGACCGCATCTCGTCTCCCATCCAAGAGTTCACCCACTGATAGCTCTGCGACTGAGAATCATACCCGTAATACTGAAACTCTAAATTCTCGACACTCTCAACCAATGGCAGTGGCTTTCCTCTGGGTGAATTAACCATGAACGTGAAGCTATCCAAACCCATGTAACGGGTCTCCATGGCGCCCAAGTAGTGGTTGCCCCACTCATCCTGTGCCAATCCGTAGCGCACGATGGTCAGTCCCGGGTTTTCCTGCAGCATCAAAGGCGCCACGGTCACAAAAGTTACCGAATCAGGAGTCCCATAAAAGAGAGGAACCTGAGAAAGGATCGCCGCCGGTTGCTGCGCCTGCGCATCCACTTCCTGAGACTCGAGGAAAGACCCTGAAGGTCGGACGGGATAAAGGGAGCCGATTTGGCGTTTGATTTGATCCTCAAGCACACGCTTTCGGGCGCCCGTCTCCAAGCGCTCTTGACCTTTCTCATAGCTATTCAAGGCCAGCCGAAAAGAGGAAAAGATGACACCCGCCATGAGTCCAAGAATGGTAAAAGCGATGATTAACTCGAGCAGGGTGAACCCGCAGGCAGCTGACAACTGACAACTGACACCTGACATTTGCGAAGATCCGTCTAGATCCGTGTGATCCATGTCACCTGACAGCTGACAGTCGACCGTTGACATCCGTGAAGATCCGTTCAGATCCGTGTGATCCGTGTCACTCATTGTCGTGCTCCGAAGAGCTGTCGGATCGCATCGGCCGAGGTCTGTACTGGCGACCCAATTTCATTTGAAACCGTTTTTAAGCAAACCGTCCGGTAAAGCTTGCCATGGAGGTCATTTTTAAAATGCACATCCACACGAACACTGAGCAAGTAAACCCGCGGCTCGGCTACTTCGATGGAAAGATCCTGCTCAGGCTCCTCCCAATAGTCGACCTCTGCCGTGTAGGCGAACTCTTCATCCAGGTCTTCGGATAAACCAACCGGCTCGCGCATTTCCTGATCACTTAGAATTTCATTCATCACGTTCTCGGCATGATGCATGGCCCGATGAGCCATATCGATCCGGTGGATGTTCTTGAGTCCTCCAGAGAAGATTTGCATCACCACCGCTACAGCGATGCCTAGGATCGCCAGTGCTACTACGATCTCCAAAAGTGTGAAACCCTGTGTGTGTCGCATGATCGAAATCGTTTTGGGTTTCAGGAAACCTAATCCCCTTTCTTAATCACCTTCCCAAATCCTGTGATGGGATCCACCCAGATCGGCATTCGTCTCCCCTGCTCGTTTTTCAAAACGAAGGTTGCCCCGGAACTTCTTCCATTCGGGTAAAAGCTAATCTTCAAAGGGAATTCCTGCTCCTCCAACTGGATTGAGACTCCTTTTGGCAGCGAGACTCTGCGGATTTCCTGCTCGAACTCATCGGCAAAAATGTAGTGCTGGGGGCCATTTTCATCTTTGAAGAGAATAATGCGAAAAACTTTTTGCTTGGCAATGGCTTGTGATCTCGCGTGTTTCATTCGTGTGATCAAATCGCGCCCGGTAGTTTCCAACTCCAAGCCTTTCAAGCCTCGTGAAAAGGATGGCATCACCAGGGCCGCGGCCAAAGATATCAAGACCAGGACTACGATGAGCTCAAAGAGGCTGAAACCCCTGTGCAGCGCGGTCGTGCGGGAGAACCAATCCGCGGGTTCTTGGCCCTGAGGAGTTGGGGTGGAGGATCCGGCATGCTCTGTTTGCATTTTTGCCAATCTATTCCCAGGAGACAATGTCCGCACTATCTCCTTCACCCCCCTCGCTGCCATCGGCTCCCAAACTCCAGAGATCGTAGTCCCCATGCTGACCGGGAGCACGGTACTGATAGTCCCGACCCCATGGATCTTTGGGAACAATTGTTTTTTCAAGGTAGCGGCCGCTCCAATTTTGAATACCCTGCTCTTCGATCAATGCCTCCAGACCCTCTCCCGTGCTGGGATAACGGCCAACATCAAAACGAAATAGTGCCAGCGCATTTCCCAATTGCTCAATCTGGATTTTAGCCACTTTCGATTTGCTCTCTCCCACCCGCTCCCACACCCTGGGCCCGACCACTCCGGCTAAAAGCCCCAGAATGACCAAGACGACAATTAACTCAATAAGAGAAAACCCCTTTTCTTTGGACTTCCTTTGCATTTTTCTCTTACCTTTCATCCATTGTTTTCAATCTGTCGATGGGGGTCAGACCGTAGGGGCGAGCCCTCACCTCCGCCGCCCAGCGGCGTTACAGCGGCACGTCGTTAATGCTGAAAATCGAGTACAGCATGGAGACGACCATCACTCCAATGATGATCCCCATGACCAGGATGATTGCCGGTTCGAACAGGGCTACCAACCGTTTAAGTGTTGTTCTCAGCTCTCGATCATAGGTGTCGGCAATCTGCAGCAGCATGTCATCCAGTCTCCCGGTTTCTTCTCCCACTTCAAGCAGCTGCAAAGCAAAGGGAGGAAAAATCGCAGCTTCTCGAATGGGATGGGCCAGACCTTCGCCTTTTTTCACCCCCGATTTGATCGGCTCCATGGCTGCAGCAATTGCCTGATTCCCCACGATTTCCTTCACGATGTTGATCGATTGAATGAGGGGCACCGCGCTCTTGAGCAAAGTCCCCATGGTTCGGCTGAACCGGCTGGTTTCAATCTTCTGCACAACAGGACCGAAGAGCGGCAGCTTCAACAGCCGTTGATCCCAATTCAAACGCCCCTCCTCGGTTCTTAGACGGCTCTTGATCCAATACCACCCGCCCAATGCAAGCAGGAGGATAAGCCACCAGTAGCCGACCAAAATTCCGCTAATTCCCAGCATCAACTTCATGGGGAGGGGAACGGGTGCACCTGCGTTCTCAAAGATGACCGCAAATTTTGGAATCACAAAGACAACCATAATGATGATCGAACCAGCGCCGACCAAAGTCAGAATAATGGGATAAATCAAAGCAGAAATAAGGTAGCTTTGAAGCTCTTCCACTTCTTCAAGATAGTCGACCAGACGTTTCAAAATCTGGTCCAGGGCACCTCCGATCTCCCCCGCTTTGACCATGTTAACGTAAACCTTTGGGAAAACCCGAGGATACATGCCCAGTGCTTCGGAGAGAGATTTGCCGGCTTTGATCTCTTTCAGCAGTTCCTGGACTATCTCTCGTAGATACACATTTTCGGTCAGGTCCGAGAGAATACTCAGACTCCGATCGAGGGTGAGTCCGGCTTGCACCAGGGTAGAGAGCTCCTGAGTGAAAATCAGCAGGTCTTGCTGCGGAACCTTCTTCTTGCGCCAAGGAAGTAGAATCTCTCGACTCAGCAGCCCGCCTTCCTCAGCGGAAAGCACTTTGATGGGCAATTGCCCCTGTTCTTGAAGCCGGGCGAGGACCGTCTGTTCGTCGGCCGCCTCCAGGGTTCCCTCCACCACTTTTCCGTCCGGTGTGACTGTCTTATAGCGAAATAAGCTCATGTTTCAGTTCCAGGTTCCAGGTAGGGGCGAGCCGCGGGCTCGCCCGAACCGCTGGCCTTACGTCCAATCTTCGGCTCGGGCGAGCCCGCGGCTCGCCCCTACCTGAAACTCATATGTCCTGCGTCACTCTCAGAACTTCGGAAATCGTCGTAATCCCGCCTTTGATCTTCTCAAAGCCATCCTTTCGCAAGGTGCTCATACCATTTTGGATAGCTGTCTTTCTGAGCTGTGAGGCATCGGCATTGGTAATGGTCAAACGGCGAATGTCCTCGTCCATTAACATGAGTTCAAAGATTCCCAGCCGACCTCGGTAGCCCGTCTTGCCGCACTCTTTGCATCCTCTTCCCTGATAAAGTCTCGTGTCTTCAGAAAACGGAAATCCGATCTCCTCCAGAAAACTCTTCTCTAATTGCTGCTCCTCCTTACACTCTGGACAAATGACCCGCACCAGTCGCTGCGCCAGGATGCCCAAAATTGAAGACGCGAGCAAATAATCCTCTGCCCCCATATCCACCATCCGGGCGATCGCGCTGGGAGCATCGTTGGTATGCAAGGTGCTGAAGACCAGATGCCCCGTCAGGGCCGCTCTGATACCAATTTCTACCGTCTCAAGGTCACGCATCTCGCCCACCATGATCACGTCCGGATCCTGACGAACAATGGATCGGAGTCCAGCCGCGAAAGTCAGCCCGATCTGAGGATTCACATGGATTTGATTGATACCGTTGATTTGGTACTCCACGGGATCCTCGATGGTAATGATTTTCTTATCGGGCTGATTGATTTTAGTGAGACCTCCGTAAAGTGTAGTGGTCTTACCGCTTCCTGTAGGACCCGTGACGAGCATGATCCCGTAGGGACGCACAATCAGATTCTCGAACTGCTCATACATCCGGGAAGAAAAACCAAGTCTTTCCAAATCGTAAATCTGGGTGTTGCTCTTATCCAGGATGCGCATTACTACGCTCTCCCCGTACATGGTGGGAAGCGTGGAGACACGAAGGTCGATATCCTTTCCCAGAACCTTCATCTTGATGCGTCCATCCTGGGGAATTCTTCTCTCGGCAATATTGAGTCGGGCCATAATCTTGATCCGAGAAATGATGGCCGCCTTGAGTCTCTTCGGTGGAGACTCTACGTCGTAAAGAATCCCATCGATGCGATAACGCACCTTGAGATCGCGTTCGAAGGGTTCAATATGAATGTCAGAGGCACGCGATTCGATAGCGCGCGACATAACTAAATTCACCAGCCGGATGACGGGGGCCTCGGATGCCAGATCCTTGAGGTGCTCAATATCCTCGATGTTTTCACCCAGTGCATCGCTCTCCTCGTCGATGTCTTCAACGATCCTGCCCAGAGTTGAAGCCTGGTTACCGTAGAATTTCTCGATCAGATCGAGGATTGCACTCTCGGGAGCCAAAAAGACCTGAAGCTCTTCGTAACCGGTGTAAATGCGGATCGAATCCAGGGTGGAGTAATCCTGGGGCTCGGCCATGGCAAGGGTCAATTTTTCACTGCCCTCCACACTAATGGGAAAGAACTTGCATTCGCGCATAAACTTGGCAGAGAAGGTGTTCTCCACCACAGGCACCTGAGGGAAATCCTCACTGGTCACGTAGGGAACATTCAGATACTCACTCAGGTGCGCCACCATATCCACCTCGGAAAGAGCCCCGATGTCAACCAGCAGTTTTCCGATTTTTTCGCCCGATTGTTTTTGCAGGTTCAGAGCAGTCGCCAGCTCCTCCTCTGCGATGACCTCCTTTTCCAGGAGTTCTTCGCCGAATGGTTTCTTAAGTCTCAGCTCTGAGAACTGAATCATCGAGTGCCTACCTCTTGATTATTGGGTGAGGGGGCAGGTCTGACCCCTCATCAATATTCAACGACATCAACTTTATCCTTGAATTCCTCAAGTGAAATCTTCTTTGTGGTAAAGAGATCCACGTCCTCTTGGGAAGCAGATATGACCATAACAGTGGTCTTCTTCGTAGGGTCAAGTTCATTGCGGTCTTCGACGTGTACGCTAATTGAGATACGATTTGGACCGGTTAGTTGCTTGAAGGTGGCTCCATAATCGGCCAGGCACCGGAGCATGGAATCTTTTAAGATGCGCAGCTGCTCCTCCTTGGGACGCTCCACTCTGCCCGGTATTTCACCAAAAGGTGTACGGATCCTGGAACGATTGATATTGAGATGAAAAGAAACGACTACCCCGTACCCCCGTAAGTAAGTCCCCTCCGGCTCTCCCGTGAGTGCAAAAGGATTGGGAAAATTCTGCTTGAGGATCTCACTAACAATCCTCTCGAAGATCTCGGTATTTTTTTTGAGCAATACCAGATCGGGATTTTCTCCTGCAAGAGCCGCCGTTGCGGCGAGAAGGAGTACCGTTAATAAACAACAACTACGCCACATGACGGATTTTCTATCGTGATAGGAGTGTTCGCAAGTAGTGGTTGTTTTCCTCCAGATTGTCCACATAGCGCCGCTCAAGAGAGATCAGGTATCCTTGCAGCTCCTGGAAGTTAACCCTTTGTTGGAGCTCCACATCCTCTTTCACTGCCAGCAGGGCCTTAAGCGTCAACTGGCGCTCTTGGACTTGCTGGGCCACAATCATGTCATGAACCATTTCGGTCAGCTGCTGCTCCGGGACCACCAGTCGCTGCCCACCCAGATATCCCATATATTGAAGAATAGAAAAAACACCCACAATGATCAGGAATCCTGCCGCGATCCTCTGAAGCGCGGGCCACCAGCGTATCCGATTAAGGAAATAACCGAAAGCGGATGTTGGCTGGCTGCTCTTCAGATTAGTCGCCCCTAGATGCTCAACTTTCCACTGGGCCAGCATTTCGCGGGTTTCGAGCAGCTCCAGATATTCGCGAGTGCACCCGGGACAGTCCTCGAGGTGGCGGAAAAACTCGAAACAGAGACGAGGATTGACCTCCTCCCCATAAAGGATATCCATCATCCTCTCTTCACTTTTCTCACAGTTGATCATTGTTTTGTCTCCATTAATTTTCTCAAGGTCTTGAGTCCCAGATACATTCTCGACTTGACCGTGGACAGGGGTACACCCAGGATCTCCGAGATCTCATGAAATTTCAGTTCCTGATATTCTTTCATCAGGATAACCGCCTTTTGCTCTTCAGGCAGGTCCGCAAATGCCTCTCTGAGAAGCCGAATGCTCTCTTTGGTGGCTAACTCTGCCTCCGGTGTCGCCGTATCAGCTTTGAGATTTCTCTCGCTTAAGTCCTGATAATCTTGCAATGACACCGGCTGCAGCTTACGCCGCCTGCGAAAGCGCATCCGGCACTCATTTAGCGCTATCTTGTACAACCAAGAGGAGAATCGCGCCGGATCGGAAAGACGGCCCAGATTTCGATAAGCCTTGGTAAACGTATCCTGGGTGAGGTCCTGGGCCTCTTCAACATTGCCCACATAGCGACAGATAAAAGCGTAAATCTTCTGCTGCCATCGTTCGATTAACTCACCGAAGGACGCCGTGTCCCCCTGGAGTGCCAACTCCAGAAGGCGCTCGTCGCTCCGATCCATTTTTCTCTTCGGATTATCAAGATGCATGGCCGGCAAAAAAGTCTAACAACTAAGGTTAACACTGTTGGATGACCTGGGCCAAACAGCTGACAGAATTCAGAATTCAGAA
>JALLOL010000340.1 GCA_027717875.1 Acidobacteria bacterium AH-259-L09
AGCCGCTCGTCCTTTACCCCTACCAACCAGACCCTGAGTGCCTTGCGGCAGGCCTGGAGCAGAAGCGTTGCCAGTCACGGCGAGGATAGAACGCAGATTTGCAAAACGGGGTCACGAGGTTCACAGATCGCGCGCGCGAGGGGAGAAATTTCTCGCCCACTCAGTCGCCCTTTACCGTCATTTTTCGCCTCTTTTTTGCACCCTATATGCACCCTGCTCTGAAAACCCCCCTGGAGCTCAGTATTGATGGGCATTGACCCGGTGATTGGCTACTAGCTTGTCACCCACAGCCGACGCAACTTTCAACTTTTCAACTTTCAACCTTCAACCCTCCGGGATTACCTGGGCGCCTGCCGTGTCCAGATCAAGTATCCGGTAAGTAGCGGCAGTGCCCTGTGCGGAGAGTGTATCGACCATCCAGCGGCCGATCTCGTCATAATGGTTGTCCGCCAGTGCAATCACGGCCGAGCCAGAGCCACTAATTGAAATTCCCAAGAGCGAGCCCGACAGGTCCTGGCTAAGGTTCTCGAGACTGAGCAGCTGTTTGATACCCGAAACCAGCTGGGATCGAAACGGTTGATGAAGACGATCAGAAGTGGCCTCCTGGAGAAGCTTCTTTTGACCCGTGTGCAGGGCGTGAACCAGCAGAGCACAGCGCTGCAGATTATAGGTGGCATCCTGAAGAGAATAGCTTTTCGGGAGGATGGCTCGAGCCTCGCGCGTGGAGATGGTTACCTCCGGAATGCAGAGAACAAACCGGCAAGATAAAGCCGATGGGAGCCTTTCAGCTTGCATGCGACGACCGCTGACCCAGGAGAGAACCCAGCCTCCAAGCAGACTGGCCGCCAGATTGTCCGGATGACCTTCCAGCGGATAGGCCACCTCGAAGATCTGCTCTGTACCGAGCGCGACACAGCAGAGACTTTCCACGGTTTTGATGCCCCCAATAATCGCGGCGGCGCTGCTTCCAAGGCCGCGTTGAAGGGGAATCGGACTGTCGATGCTGATGCGCAGGCCAGGCGGTTTGGATCCTAGAAGCGCGAAAGTGGAGTGCATCGACTTACAGATCAGGTTATCTCCCTCGGGAAACATGGACGTCGGCTCCACACCTTGGACCCATTCGATTTCCTTTCCTCTAGTTGGCTCCACCCGGAGGGTCAAATAAAGACTCAGAGCGGCAGAAAGGGTGTCGAAACCCGATCCCAGGTTGCTGGTGCTGGCTGGAACGCGAACGCTGAAAGGCCTACGAATCATACTTTTCTATTCGTTGTCAGCTGTCAGTTGTCAGCCGTCAACTCCCGAATCATCTCCTTCATCAAATTTCGGTCTGGGGAAAAGCCCGTCCAGGCGGTAAATTGCAAAGCTGCCTGTTCGACGAACATCTCCATCCCCGAGACCGTCTTTAGCCCTCTGCGGTTGGCTAGCTGCAGCAGCTGTGTTTGCTCGGGGTGATAAACCAGGTCATAAATTAATTCGAAATCGAGTTCATGTTCCTGCAAGGGGGAATCCGCAACGTTGGGATATTGTCCGACAGGTGTGGCGTTTACGCAAATATCAGCAGCCATTGGCAAATCAGAGAACAGAGCATGACGGCAACCGTATCGTTTGGCGAAGCGGGCCACTCTCTTCGGATCTCGTCCCACCACTGTCACCTCAGTCCCTTCGTCCTGGAGAGCCTTTACCACAGTATGAGCCACGCCCCCGTTACCCAAAACAACTGCGTTTCTCTCCTTCAAGGAGAAGCGGGATTTCAATGCGTGGAGAAAGCCATGGTAATCGGTGTTTAGACCTTCCCACCAGGAGCCTTTCTTCATCAGGGTGTTAAGAGAATCGACGGGAGAATTCGTCACTCGGACAAACTTCAGCACGTCGGTTTTGAAGGGCAAGGTCACACTAAATCCATGAAAGGAAAGCTGGCTCTTATTGATGTATTCGAGCCACACGTTGACATCGTCAAGAGGAAAGGGAAGATAGATCTTCTCCAATCCGTAATGTTGGAAAAGGTGGTTGTGGATTACGGGTGACAGCGAGTGTGCTACCGGATTTCCCAGTACCCCGTAAATAAAGGGCCTGCTCTTCCAGGTGGGTAACCGGTACCATTCAATAGCCTCTTTCAAAGTAAATTGTCCGGCGACCACCCTCTGCTCTTCGCTTTCAGCTACATAAGTCCAGAAGTTCCCCAAAAACCCTCCTAGCAAACGGGAGGGTTGACCTAAATCTCCCATCCCCAAGATCACAACAGGAACGCTCCCAGGCAGGGATTCCATCCAGCTGAGCAATGACACCAGTTCTTTCGTATTTCTCACGCAGAGGGCCAGCTTGATAACATCACCACCTGCTTCTCTCAGGCTTTGAAAACGAGAAGATAAATCTTGGGGGAAGTGGTCGAAGCAATGGTATGAGCGAACGATACGGGTTGAAGAAGGAAGGCTCAGGCCTCCCTGAACATCTTGCTCCAGATCTAACCACGAGAAACCGGAGTGGGCTGCCTTTTGCAATAGCTCAAGACGATCCCGCTCCTGTCCTTGGTAACGACCTCCTTCGCGTGCCGGACGACAGGTAGCGATGAACTCAGTCTCTGAGCCGCTCGGGACCGATGGAACTGTTAGCTCACCCAGGTAGTCTAAACGAACTTCGATATAGTGAACTGCACCATTATACTGGGCGATTTTCCGCTCCAACCTGGTAGGGGAACGCTCTGCCAGAGTCAAACAAAGATCTATCATTC
>JALLOL010000341.1 GCA_027717875.1 Acidobacteria bacterium AH-259-L09
TCCGGACCCGGCTCCAGCTATGCACGGAGGGTTTCATTATGATCAACAGACGACGCTTTTTGATGGCATTATCGACTGTTCCGTTCCTCGGCAGCTTTTGTTCCAATTTCCGACTTTCCACTGCCCGAAACTACCTGTCCGAACTCGGGGTCCGTCCTTTGATTAACGCGGCAGGAACCTATACCAGGCTGACAGGATCCCTGATGCCCCCCGAAGTGATCCAAGCTTGGGAGTACGCGTCGCAAATATTCGTTCGGTTGGACGAACTTCATGACGCGGTTGGCGAGCGGATCGCATCTCTAGTCGAGGCTGAAGCGGCGATGGTGACTGCTGGTGCCGCCTCTGCTCTCACCCTCGGAACAGCCGCTTGCATGACGGGAAGCAATGAGGAGTTCATCCGTGCCCTGCCGGACACAACCAGTATGCGGGACGAGGTCATCATTCAAAAATCCCACCGTTTTAGCTACGAGCACGCGGTGCGCAATTGTGGGATCCGCATGGTAGAGATCGAAACGCCCGAGGAGTTTGAGAATACTGTCAGCGAGCGGACCGCCATGATGTTGTTTCTGAATAAAAATGAGCCTGTAGGTCAGATCAAAGCTGCCGAATTTGCTCAGTTGGGCCAAAAGCACGGCGTTCCAACTTTTATCGACGGCGCAGCCGATGTGCCGCCCGTGGAAAATCTCTCTAAGTTCCTAAGGTTGGGTTATGACCTGGTGACTTTTTCCGGTGGCAAGGGAATCCTCGGTCCGCAAAGTGCGGGACTGCTGCTGGGGCGAAAAGATTTGATCAAGGCAGCTCGGCTGAACACTTTGCCCCATGCTAATACCATTGGCCGTGGCATGAAGGTAAATAAGGAAGAATTGCTGGCCATGATGGTGGCGGTGGAACTGTATGTCAAGCGGGATCACCAGAAGGATTGGGACGAGTGGGAGAAGCGGGTGGAGTTGATCGCCGAACAGGTGAAGACCATACCAGGCGTTCAGAGCGAAACGTTTGTCCCTGAAATTGCAAACCAGACACCGCATCTTCGTATCCGCTGGGACCAGAGCAAAACCAAAATTCGCCCCAGCGAGGTGGCTCAGCGGCTTCGCGAAGGAGAACCTTCGATCGAAGTGCGCCCGAACGTGGAAGATTCTCTGGAAGTTTCGGTGTGGATGCTACAGCCGGGCGAAGACCAGATTGTGGCACGGCGGATCACAGAAACCCTTAGCCTGGCTTCGTAAGTACGGCGGCGTTTGTGGCGAGCGCGACGGCATCGAGTTCGCGAAGCGACGGTGGTATACGTATTGACACTATTGACACTATGAAAGCCAATGGATATCCTATCAGCCTAGTTTTTAGAGGAGGTGAACACCCATGAAGAAGATACTTTGCTTGACCGTGGCGGCAATTTTGGTTGCTGGTTTTACCAGCTTCAGTATTGCCGGAGACAAGGGGAGCTGGACCGGTTGGATAGCCGACGCGAATTGCGCCAAGAACTATGAAAAGGCCGCAAAGGCCGCTCACGTCGGCTGCGCCCAAGCTTGCGTCAAGAAAGGCGCCAAGTGGGCCCTGGCTCTCAAGGACAGCCACTTCATCCTGGACATCGAAGGCTCGGAGGCCGAAAAGCATCTAGGGCGCGAGGTCACGGTGAAAGGCGAGTTCGACAAGGAGAGCAACACCATCAAGGTCAGTTCCGTTGGCATGGCCAGCGAATAAGACCTACTGGGTTTGTCGAAGCGGGGAGCAAATAGCTCCCCGCTTCCGATGCGGTTGTCGCTTACCAACGTTCAATCGATTTTCTTGTGAGTTTTCATCAGTGCGCCCAGGTGCGCCTGTGTGGCGACCATCTTGATCCGAAGAAAAGACTTAATCTGATTCTCTATGATCGATCGATAGGCCGTGTCACACTTGGTGTGTGGCATGAATCTATCCGAGCCATTTCGGCGGAGGGAGGATACTTATGGCAATTTCGAGGCGAACGTTTCTAGGTGGCATAGGGGTCGGGCTTGCAACGGTCCGGAGCCGTTCCCTACTCCATGCCAGGTCGAATGTAAAACGGTATGCCCGTTTCCGATATCGTAATCAGGTTGCTTACGGCTTACTCGAACAAGACACCATCCATGAACTGAGCGGTTCAATCTTCGCCAAGCCGATCCAAACAGGAAAAACCTATTCCTTGCAGGATGTCAAACTGTTGGCACCCTGCCAGCCCACAAAAGTGTTGGCTGTTGGACTCAACTACGGCAGCCATTTGGGCGACCGTCCCAAACCAAAAAATCCGGAACTCTTCTTCAAGTCGCCGTCTGCGGTGCTTGAACCGGAGGGAACAATCATCATTCCACCAGGAACCCAAGATTGCCACTACGAAGGTGAACTGGTAATTGTCATTGCGAAGAAAGCGAAAAGCGTATCGGTGGATAATGCCTCAGCCTATATTTTGGGTGTCACCTGTGGCAACGATGTGAGTGCACGTGACTGGCAAAGGAATGACCTGCAGTGGTGGCGGGCCAAGGGCTCCGATACCTTTGCCTGTCTCGGGCCCACCATTGCCGCAGGTATCAATTACAATGATTTATTGCTCACGACGCGTCTTAATGGTGCAATTAAACAGCAGCAGCGAACCAGCGATTTGATTTTCAATGTTGAGGCGATCGTGAGTTTTGCCAGTCAATTTATAACGCTCCTGCCGGGTGACGTCATTTATACAGGGACCCCCGGACGAACAACTGCAATG
>JALLOL010000342.1 GCA_027717875.1 Acidobacteria bacterium AH-259-L09
GAGGCCGACCGAGCGGAACGCAGTCAGGCCGGATCATAGCGCCAAATCAGTAGAGCGGGTGTGAGAAATGCGGACTAGTTTTGAACTTCTGCGCCGGTCCTCTCCTACCATCAGCGTAGGCGTATTGGCTGCCGACTTGATGTCTTTGGGGTCTGAACTATCCCTGCTTGAACAGACGGATGTAAAGCTCGCGCACGTTGATGTTATGGACGGGTGTTTCACACCGATGATGACCGTGGGTCCGCCATTTATCGAGGCCCTGAAAACCCCTTTGCTCAAAGATGTACACTTGATGATCCAGGAGCCACTAGAGAAGGTCGATGCTTATGTGGCTGCAGGGGCGGACGTGATTACGGTACACGCTGAATCCTCTTCGCACATCCACCGTGTGCTTCAGAAATTGGGTGAGATGACCAATGCGAACGATCCAGTCAGAGGGTTGGTTCGAGGGGTGGCGCTCAATCCTGGGACTCCGCTCACCGTTCTGGAACCCTTGCTCGATGAAATGGAGTTGATCATGTTTCTAGCCATAAACCCAGGTTGGGAGGGACAAACCTTCATCCCGTCTACCTTCTCTCGGATCACAAAAGTGAAGCAGATGATCGCCCGCGCAGGAAAGGACATCTTGATCTGCGTTGATGGCGGTATCAAGCGGAATAACATCGCCGATGTGGCAACGGCGGGCGTGGACATTGTTGTGACGGGAAGCGCAGTGTTTGACGGCAAAGCTCCTGTGGAGAATGCAAGGTTCATGCTTGACACCTTACGATCCCAACACGCCAGCCGGTAGGGGCCCGAGCCGGTGGCTCGCCCGAACTGTTGGGACGGCAAAAACTTAACGAGACGAGGGAAAGCTTTGATCTTGGCGCGCCGTGGGCTCGGGTCGGCCACCGGCCGACCCCTACAATCACTTTAGGAAATATGACCGATGAAAAGCCGATGGTCAGACCAGAGGGTGACTGAGTTTCTGTCACAATATGTTTCCCATTGGGGAGAAGATCTGGCCCTTCGAACGTACTCCGCCAGGTTGCTCGGAGCTGAGAAAAGCTTGGTTCTGCATGGCGGAGGCAATACCTCCCTCAAGAGTACCCACGTCAACATCTTGGGCGATAGCCTTCCAGCTCTCTTTATCAAGGCTTCCGGATACGATCTGGCTGTGATCGAGCCCGAAGGGCATCCCGGTCTGGATCTAAAATATTTACAGCGGCTACGCGTCTTGCCGGAGCTCTCGGACCAGGACATGGTCAGGGAGATCCGGACTCACCTTTTTGATTTCCGATCCCCGACTCCGTCGATCGAGACCTTGGTGCACGCCTTTATTCCCAAGAAATTCATTGATCACACTCATGCGGATGCCATCCTGGCTCTGACCAACCAACCCGAGGGCGAGAAGATCGTGAAAGAGGCCCTTGGGGACGATGTGATTGTCTTGGACTACGTGAAACCTGGGTTCAGGTTGGCCAAAGCTGCCGCTGAGGCTATTGAAGCTGATCCTGGCAAGCAGGGTATGGTTTGGATGCGACACGGGTTGGTCACCTGGGGCGACACTGCCCGTGAATCGTACGAGAGAACAATTGAGATGGTGAGTAAGGCGGAGTCGTATTTGGCCCAAAAGGTGTCTAACCCCGTGAAGGCAACCGTCTCTACACCGCTTGAAGCTGCCAAAGACAGGTGGATCCAGGTGGCACCCGTTCTCCGTGGCTTCTTGGCCGAGCCCACGCAGGAGGACGATCGACCTTACAGGCGCGTGATTCTTTCACCGCTGATTGACCGCGAGGTTCTCAACTTTGTGGATTCCGACCGGGGCAAAAAACTCGCCCTGACCCCGCCGCTAACCTCCGATCATCTGATTCGAACCAAAGCATTTCCTCTATGGATAGACTCTCCGGCCTACGATAATCCCTCCCGGCTGCGAGATCAGATAAACAGGGCCATCAATGAGTACCGGGCGGCGTACGAAGCCTATCTGGATCGAAATTCAGCACAGATGGAAACGGGTTTGGCTCGCCTTGCTTCCGCTCCTCGTGTGATTCTGATGCCAGGAATGGGTGCTGCCTGTTCCGGCAAGGATGTTTTTGCTGCCAACATTTGTCGTGACATCACGACTCAGACATTAGACGTTAAGGCCAAGATCGGGCTCATGGGCAGTTACCAGGGTTTGACAGAGAGCGATCTTTTCGCCATGGAGTATCACAGCCTGCAGCACGCCAAGCTGGATGGAAGTGAGCTGCCTTTGAGCCGTCAGGTGGCCGTCGTGACGGGTGCGGCAGGCACGATCGGTTCCGGAATCAGTCGGGTACTTTTAGAGCAGGGCTGCCATGTGGCCGTGACGGACTTGCCTGGGGAAAGGCTCGACAGTTTGGTGGGGGAGTTGCAATCCCGGTTCGGAGACGGGGTCCTCGGAGTCCCTTTGGACGTAACGGACCTCAACTCGGTAGCGGGGGGATTTGCAGCCATCATTTCGGCGTGGGGGGGTGTGGATCTGGTGGTGGTGAACGCGGGTGTCGCGCTGGTTTCTTCGTTGGGAGAAATGGATCTGGAGGCTTTCCGACGACTGGAACGGGTGAACGTGGAAGGCACACTTTTAATGCTTTCTGAAGCGGCGCGACACTTTAAAACCCAGGGAACGGGAGGGGACGTGGTGGTGATTTCGAGCAAGAACGTATTTGCGCCGGGAGCAAAATTCGGGGCTTACAGCGCGACCAAAGCCGCCG
>JALLOL010000343.1 GCA_027717875.1 Acidobacteria bacterium AH-259-L09
CGCCACCAGCAGCACTGGATCATTCAGGAAGAAACTTAAGTTTCAGGTCAGAGAAAAGGGCTAGAGACCAGGCCGGGACGACAAAAGGGACAGCAACTCCACAAGCTCCATTTTAGCAGACCCAGAGGAAGGCAAAAGGGGATCGGGGGTGTGCTTCGACAGACACATCCGATGCACCTTGACGCCCCTGGGCCACTCGTTATACTTGCTGGGCAGCAGATTTGCTTATGGATGAGTCCATCAAGGTCCTAGTGGAGGCGCTTGAAGCTTACCACCCTCAACAGGTCATCCTTTTTGGCTCGGCCGCGCGTGGTGAGGGGGATGCAGAAAGCGACCTTGATGTATTGGTGATCAAAGAGACGAATGAGCCCTTCGTTCAGCGTCTCGAGGCCATGGCTGAACTCTGTCCACTCGGGGTTCATGCCGACATCCTCGTCTATACGCCCGAAGAGATTGAGCGAATGGTTGCCGAAGGCAATCCGTTCATCACTCAGGCGCTCCGAGAGGGAAAGCTCGTCTATGAAGCCAAGCCGTGAAGCTGGGCTACGCTGGCTCCGCCAAGCCCAACACGACCTGAACATTGCCCGGGGTCATCAAGAACGCGGGGAATACTCAAACGCCTGCTTCATGGCTGAACAGGCAACACAGAAGGCCTTGAAGGCCTTTCTCTTTGCCCAAGGCCAGCGATCCATTCCCATCCACTCTGTAGCACAGTTGGCCGAGAGATGCGCCCAGATCGACCAAGAGTTTAGGAACCACATTGCCCCTGGCCGTGTCCTGGATCCTCGATTAGGGTACACCCAAAGCCGATATTGAGAACTGAGATATGGCCTCATGGCTACAGTTAGCCGAGCAGTCGGATTAGGTGCCATCAGCAACGGCCGTTGACTGAACCACCCTGGTGAGCAGAAGACTACAGCGAAAACAGATGCGGTGACTACTAGAAAGATGACAATGTGCTTTAACCTTGCCTTGATTCCTCCTGCGTTTGGATTTCGGAGCGTGCCTGCCCGCATCATCTCTCCCTGGCCACCTTCTCTCTGAAACCTTTCAGTCAACCCTGAAGCAATGCGGCCCACTCCGGGCTTTTTTCTCGTTTGCGCTGAGCGGCGTGCAATCAACGGAATCCAAAAGGACACCGCTGTATGGATCAAGGGGCGCGCATTGAAGATCTACTTGCCTACCGTGATGACAGTGGGGCCAGCAGCTGCCGGTTCGGGCGGGCTCGGCGTAAGCCTGACCTCCCCTAGCGACAATGTCCCTACTTGAGATTGTTTCCCCCCCCGCTGTTCAAACATAAAGGTTTTGTAAATTGGGATTACGGTTTCCTCTTCCAGGTTCAGGGGGACTGCTGGATCCAAACCAACCTCCTGAGCAAAAATAGTTCGGGTTCGCTGGCCGTCCACTTCGCGTGCATCAATGGTGACCTTGTATCCCCCAATTAGGATGGTGTCGCCATCCCTGCTGAAGAAAAGCCTAACACGGCCGTGAACCGTGACCCTGTCGTTGTCGGACCCCTCGGGCTCGCATAGCAGATCGTCCCATGGCATGATCACTCTATTGACTCCGCCATCGTGCTGGTTAGTAATTTTCTGAAATGCAACTTGGAACGAGTCTTTATCGGTGCTATCTAGGGCTGTGCCTCCCAGGCCAAAGAGCTGGTCGGGTAGAAATTCTGGTGGAAGTATTTCCACCCCCTCTGGGTTTTCATGCGTAAATACAGTCGGCCCATTATTCCCACACACGATATGGGGAGAAAATCCGCCGAAACCTGTTTCGCCGTCGTCGGTCAGTACCGCATCAAAAAACAGTGTGTCACCGGCGCCTCCACCGCCTGCGCAGTCGCTGGGGCAATTCTTTGCGTTTTCTCCTTTCTCGCAGGTGCCGTTTCCGTTGCACTTCGCCATGACGGGGGTAGAGGTCGGCAAGATAAGCAAAGCGTTTACGGCCAGGAAGGCACCAACTCGCCGAATCAGCGTGTTCACGCCTGGACTCTGCCTTCGATGCTCGACAGGCCGCCGTCCCGCCACAAAAATTAAGCTTATTCTTTTCGGTTCCATATCGTTTCCTCCTTGTTACGCTCGACTCCGATTATGCTCGATTCCGTAGTACTAGCACCCTCTAATCGGGCTTGGCAAGCGTCATTAAGCGCCAAGAGACTCCTGGCGTGTTTTGTCGTTTTGGCAAGGTCAGCGGTTGAGCCTCCCTTGCCGGGAGGGTAGAATAGGGCAAAGACACTGGGAGCCAGCTCAGTAAGTTTGAAGGAGTTTTTATATTGGGTGACTTGGGCCAACCTCAAATTCCTCGATCCGAGACAGCCGCCGAGGAGCGTCTAGACTCCTGGAAAGAGGTCGCTGTCTATCTGAGGCGGAGCGTTCGCACAGTGCAACGCTGGGAAAAGGAGGATGGGCTACCCATTTACCGACTCCCTCACATTAGGCGGGGCACGATCTATGCCTATAAGTCCGAACTCGATGCCTGGTGGGACAACCATCACCCCCTCCTGCAAGAACCAGAGCACGACACGGTAAGCAGGCATCCTTTATTCATATGGCTTATGGCTGCTGCAGCCACACTGGCCGTTAGCGGCGTAGTGGCTTTTTGGTACGCATCCCAGCTAGGGAGCAGTAGAGACTCTTCCTACGTTGGCGCTTCAGTGAATGACTCAGTGATCGTTCGACGGGTC
>JALLOL010000344.1 GCA_027717875.1 Acidobacteria bacterium AH-259-L09
GACCCATGTAGGAGGGGACTATTATGATTTTGTTCCGATCCAAGACGATACCTTTGCAGTAGTTATCGGAGATGTTTCCGGCAAGGGAATGCCGGCAGCGCTGCTTATGGCAACGCTGCGCGCAATGCTGCGAACCCAGGTGGAAAACAACCACCCCATCGAAGAAACTATCTTTCTCGTGAACAATACACTTGTCAAGGAGACCCCCTCTAACAAGTTCGTAACGCTCTTTTACGGCGTATTGGATGTTGCCAAAAGAGAATTGACTTACGTCAATGCCGGTCACAACCCGCCGTTACTCTACGACCACAACACGGGCGAGATCAAAGAACTTGCCGATGCTGGAGGGCTGATTATCGGATTTATAGACAACCTGAAGTTTGAGGCAGCTCGCCAGAGGCTGCGTCCGGGGCAGCTACTGGTTTTCTTCACGGATGGTGTGACGGAAGCCCAAAATCCTTGCGAGGAACTTTTTGGTCAGGAACGGTTGCGGGCGGTGATCCGTGAGCAAGCGGATAAGGATGCACGAACTCTGATGGAGCGAATTTATCAAGCAGTCAAGGATTTTACCCAGAACCATCCTCAGTCCGATGACCTGACAATGATTGTCCTAAAAATCGAAGGTACAAGAAGATCCGATATAGAAGGAACAAAGGATGACGAACCATAGCCACATTAGCGTGGCTCCCACCCCAATCCAGAGACCATCAGTGCTTTTCTGCTAACATATTGAATCTAAAAACAGTGGGGGTATAGCTCAGTCGGAAGAGCACCTGCTTTGCAAGCAGGGGGTCGTCGGTTCGAGTCCGATTACCTCCACCACTTTAACTCCTTCCAGTCCAATAGATTAGCTAAACAGGAAAAAGAATCTTGAGAGCGTACTTACCGAGTTGGGTGCGGATAGGGTGCGGATTTTGATGCGCGAAACCGGAAACCAACCAAAATCGATCGTCTAGTTGAAAATGTGTGGAAAGGTGGATCCACTTGGCGCTGGTGGGAACTGCTGTATCCAATCTTTTTATAACCTTTAAATTCGGCAATCTGACGGCAGAAGAGGTAGAACTTCTTTAAGGCTTCGCCGATGATAAGAAGTGCGAATAGGGATGTCTTGTTAAAGATGGACCTTTCCTTTTTCTTTAGCAGAGCACGAAAAATGACGTTACATGTCAGTGCGCCTAACGAGCTAAAGCTCAGCCGCCGCGCTTTGCGCGGTCGGCTGCAGCGCCTTGTTCGGCGGCGATCTTTCGCAGTTCTCCGGGCTTGATGTCGTTCACTGCCTCAACCAAGGAGGCCGCCAGCGGCTCATAGTCGGCAAGGCGGTTGCTACGTGCCACAAGAATGATGACTCCCAGATCGAACTGCTCGAGATTCTGCTCGTGTTCCATTCCCTGGTCGGCCGTGACGAAGGCGTGAAACTCACTCTCTGCTAGCCTCAGCAGGTCACTGTTTCGCGTGCTTCGCCAACCTTGTTCGACGACAGTCCGGACATCGTGACCTAGAAGCAACCCCTTGAGGCCTCGGGGGAGTGACTCATCGAGAAGTACTCTCACGGATCTCCGCCAGCGCTGCCCGGCTCGCCAACTCAATGAAGGCCACTGCTTGCTCGCGAGTGACCGACGGGAAGCTCTCCAAGAAGACATCGAGGGAATCACCCGACTCCAGATGGTCGATCAGAGCCTGTACTGGCACCCTAGTGCCCTTGAAGACAGGTGTTCCGTGCATGATCTCGGGATCTGAGTGGATAATATCCGTCACGCCCAAGGTCTTATCCATGCCAGTCATTGTATACCTTCTTTTGTTTCCGTGTTTGCCGCCGAACGTGGCAGCGCTTCAGCTGCAGCCGCGCGGCGGCTGTCAGCTGCTAGCGCTTGTTAGGCGCCCTACGTCGCTTCTGCGAATTCCGGCCGATACCTGGCCACTCCGGAAATCCCTTCCATCACCGAGTTGTCGAGCACCAAAATCATGAACGCTTCATCCGGCACTTCCCACTCACTTCGGATCCCGTAACGACTCGCAGGCTCAAAGCCAAACCGAGGGTAATACTCAGCATGACCTAGAACGATAACGAATGGGCAACCCGTGCATTTCAGTTCAGTAATCCCGGTTCTGGTCAGTTCTGAGCCGACTCCCTGCTTTTGATACTCCGGAAGGACAGCCATTGGAGCCAGACCCATTCCCTCGACCCTCCCGTCCTCGCTCTCAAGCGTAGCAGGACTGAAGAGAATGTGCCCAACGACACGACTCTCTACCGCGGCTACCAGGGACAGCAGATCGTTGCAGTTGTGCCGCAACTTGTCCACGATGTCGGCCTCTTGGGCTTGACCGAATGCCCGTACGTTCACTTCACGGATTGTCTCTATATCCTGCGGGTGTTCTTTTCGAATCCTAATCATCTTCTTGCGCCGAACAATAAGGATTGTATCCGGAGTGCAGTGAAAAAGCACGGCGTTTGCGGTCCTCGTCATCAGACGCCGCTAGCCCGCCCGAAAGTGACCCCTTACTAATCTCCGCCATTTTGCCATATTGCATAATGGTATTAGTGCTGGTACATTTGACGGTATGGCCGAACGAAAGATCACGGTCCAGGTACCAGAGCAGTTGTTGGAGAAGGCCCAAAAATCTACCGGGAAAGGAATCACAGCAACGGTCCGTGAAGGTCTGAAGCTTGTGGCAGCCGAAGAGGC
>JALLOL010000345.1 GCA_027717875.1 Acidobacteria bacterium AH-259-L09
GTCTTTTCTAGCATGTTCTGAACACAGCGGTCAAGGCGTCGTCGAGCCAACAAAAACGAGAAAAAGGGATTAACAGGGGGTGGGTCTGACCCCCGCCGGCGCGCTGAACAACCGTGCTAGAATACGGGGCAACCCCAGGAAGGAGTATCTAAAATGGGCAAGTTAGCGGAATTGATTAAAGGTAAATTCAAGGATCGTCACATCACTGAACCCGATCCAAACCCCAGTGTGACGGATCAGATGCCGACCGTTCCTTACCGTGTTCTTTACACCAATATCCCCTTTTATTCGGATATAGAATGTAAGAACGAGGTTCCGGAGGCAAAGATTGCGATTCTTGAAGCTCTCGATCCTGACGAGCCGTACAAGGAACTGGATATTGTACCTACCCTGAAAAACTACAAGCCCGGCCAGCTCGTGACATGGACTTCAAACAACAAGAAACTATGGGAAGAAAGTTGGTACAAGCACCCCGAAACAGGGCAGATTGAGCAGGCCTGGACTTTTCACGTTGAATTCACTGGTGAGCTCATCAGTGAGCGGAGCCTCAAAGAGAACAAGGAGATTCTCGAGGGAATCGAAGCAAAACTCGCAGCACAGGCGGAGCAAGAGCAGCAAGGAAAACACCCTATCAACTGAGAAGGCTGACAGCTGAGAAAAGCCAGAATCCAGAAGCCAGAAGCCAGAAGCCAGAAGTCGGATATCCTGACCGGCTTCCAAACCGATCTACCAAAGGGTCAGGCGGTCAGCAGGTCAGCTGTCGGCTCTTTTGCTCTTTTGTTCTCTTGTTCTTTCCACTCCCTCATTTCCTGTTGCATTCACTTCTGAATTCTGGATTCTGAATTCTGGCTTCTGGCTTCTGGCTTCTGGCTTCTGAATTCTGGATTCTGGCTTCTGAATTCTGAATTTCGATTTGCTTCAACGCCCAGGCAGCATGACGTCGAATCATTGGATCGCCGCTGTTGAGAAGATTCTTCAATTCAGGAATCATTTTTGGATCCCCGCTATTTCCCATTGCCACCGCCACATTTCGCATAAAACCGCGCCATTTGGTTCGCTTAATCGCGCTGTGGCGATAGCGCTGACGAAAATCCTCAGGCGACAGACCAGCCAACTCTCGCAACTCGGGAGCTCGATTCTTTTCTCTGGGTTTGAACTCTTCTACCGAAGAGACAGGCGCCTTTTGATTCCAGGGACAGACGTCCTGGCAAACATCACAGCCAAAAATCAAATTCCCCACAGGCTCCCTAAATTCTTCAGGAATATCCTCGCGCAGCTCGATCGTCAAATAGGAGATACAGCGCCGGCTGTCGAGAACGTAAGGTTCAACAATGGCATTTGTAGGGCAGGCGTCAATACAACGGGTGCAGGAACCACAGAAATCTGTGCCCGGAACGTCATAGTCGAGTTCCAGATTCAGTAGAATCTCTCCAAGGAAAAACCAGGAACCCGAATCTCTTGAAAGGACGTTAGTGTGTTTTCCCAGCCAACCGATGCCGGAATGAGCAGCCCAATATTTATCCATCACGGGACCCGTGTCGACGTAAATCTTTCCCTCGGCCTCGGGCTCAAGCTGCCGTACATAATCAAGAAGACACTCCAGTCTCGTCTCCAACACTTCGTGATAATTTTCTCCGGCAGCGTAGCGAGAAACCACCCCACGGTCAGGCAGGTCGTAGGGAAGGTCATAAGGATGGAAGTAATTTAGTGCAAGGGATACGATAGAACGCGCCTTGGGCAAAACCTTGGTCGGGTCCACCCGTTTCTCAGAGTTCCGGTCCATATAAGCCATCTTTCCCTGATATTGACGATCCAGCCAGATCTGCAGGTAATCTCCCGGCATCGGGGACACCGGGGCTATTCCCACCGCATCAAACCCCAAGGTTCGCGCTTTGTCTTTGATTTTTTGGCTTAGCTCTTTGTTTCCCATGCCAAGAGTCTCGAACGAATCTGATTGATCACATTCTGGTATTGTTTTTCTCGGCTCATTGGCTGTGCCCCAACTACGTTTCCAGTATAACACTGGGTCCGCCAGCGACAGTATTAACAGAATTCAGAATCCAGAATTCAGAATTCAGAATTCAAGACCTCGGCTGGATTCCGGCTTCTGGATTCTGGATTCTGGATTCTGGATTCTGACTGCTACTTACGTCACCCCGAATTGACGAAGCATGTATTGAAAAAACGGGTCGCTCGTGTATTCGCGAACCCAGTTGAGGGAAAGCACACACCGCTCATACTTTTCCGCCACCTTCCTCAACACGACAGTGATTTCAACATCCGCCTCGAGTTCGCTTGCCACGATATAACTTCGGCGCCCGGTGTCCGCATAAAAAGAGTGAGGAAGCATTCGTCTTCCGCAGGCGAGGCTCTCCGGAAACATCCCCAGGATGAACAAAGTGTAGTCCCCTATCTGCTTGTAGTAGGCTTTCTTCTTGCGCTGAGGTACTACAACCGCCGCTTGAACCATGTCGACCAGATATTCCAAGCGCTTGTTGCGTCCATCTTTCAGCCTGTAGAAGTTCTCAATGTATACAAAATCGATGAGCAAATCAGCCAAATAAAGCAGCAAATCTTTGTCAGACAAGGACGACTGCGTTAATGCCCGGCCGGCTAACCTTCGAAAAAACGTTTTAACCGGGTGATTTTCAGGAAAGTCGTGTGCTCGACTCATGACCA
>JALLOL010000346.1 GCA_027717875.1 Acidobacteria bacterium AH-259-L09
GAAGTCGGTATTGCCTTGACTGTGAAGTCTGGGGACATAGCGGCGTGAGGCGACGTCCACCAGCAGCTTCAGCATTTGCTCCGACCACAATGCCGGCTCTCCCTCCAGCAGCAGGTCCAGATCTTCTCCGCAAAGCTGCCGCACCGAATCCTGTGAAGTGACCTGAGCCAGTGGAATCATGGGATGGCCCTGCACGGGATGACCTCCAATATGGGTCAAGATGAGCTGCACGCCGGTGGCTCCCAGACCCGTTAGACTTTCGACCCAGTGCTTCGTAGGGGTGTGCATCACGTAAAATCCTGCAGCCTCTGTCCTCTGTCCATAGGCCAGAGAAGCCTCTACAGAGGAAGCTCCCATGATTCCCTCAACATAAACGGAAGAGGAGAGCAGACTTGTGGCCTGGGGAACGACCACCGTGCCGCCGGCGCCCACCACGGTGCGGGTAAGCTCGACCAGGCTTCGCGCCGCCTCGACCGGGACAGCACCCGAAGCTAGCAGCCCCAGGCGCAGGAACTTCAATCCCACCGTTTCATAAAGCGGGGGCTTGATCCCGGATAAAGCAGCCTCGAACCAATTTTCCACCTTCTGCATCACCCGTTCTATTCCACCATCCAGCTGTACGCTGGCCCAGCCGAACTTCCCGGGATCGCGCTCCAATTGCTCGAGCTGGTTTCGCATGTAATCGTTGTGGGTTTTTTCACAGCCATGCTCCAGGAGCAGACCGAACTTTACCAGCGGATGGGTCAGGTATCCCAGCAAGGTGCGGGTATAGAGGACCTCTGAGGATCCACCCGAGACACCGCACCCTTCGGTATGCACCAGGGCTACAAAGCGGGAAAGATGCTGTTTTTGTCCAATTCCCTTGCCGTTGAGACGCCCGGCGATCATCCGGGCGATCTGGCCCGCGCACAGACTGGTGGGTAGAACAAGGCCGATCTGGTCGGTGGTATACCCGTTCCCCTGGCGGATGGCCTTGAAGGTCAGGCGGGAATCTGAACCATCAACCTTAATGGGCAGGGGCTTCCCCGCGGGTTCCGGAGTTCGCAGCAAACGCTTGAGATTACGGGTGTCCGTCTGCCGCCAATCTCTCCAGATGGAGACCTGGTAATGTCCGGCCCTTTCTCCTTTGGTACGAGCCCCTGAGGCCACCTCGATAGTCAGCTCCAACATGCGCCTCCCCAACTCCTGCATGGGCGTTCCCCCCAGGTATGCTCCAGCATTGACATCCATTTCCCGGGAGACCAGTTCATAACGCCGGGTTGTGCTCATGATCTTGACGGTGGGGACGAAAGGAAAATTGGTAATCGAACCACTTCCGGTCGTGAAAAAGATCATATTGGCGCCAGCAGCCACCTGTCCTGCAACGCTTTCAAGATCGTTCCCCGGGCTGTCCATGAAGTAAAACCCCGGCTGGAGCATTCGTTCTCCATAGTCGATGACATGATCCAGCCGCACCTGGGGATGGAGTTTCATAGCGGCCCCAATCGACTTCAGGGCGATGTTGTAGAGTCCTCGAAACTTGTTTCCTCCTGAGGGATTACCCTCCGCAGTATGGCCGTGCCAGGCCATCCGCTCCTTGAATCGTTCCACGGTGCTCAGAAACCTGCGCGCCGTATCCAGATGCCTGACGTTTTTCAAGACGTAGGACTCGGCACCGATCAATTCGTCCGTCTCGGCCAGATTGGCCGCTCCTCCATGGCGAATGATTTCTTTGGCGACCCAGGCTGCCAGCGGGTTAGCGGAGATTCCCGAAAACGCATCCGAACCACCGCACTGCAGGGCAATCTTCAGTTCGGCGATCGCTTCCTCGGTGCGCGGCATTCCATCAGCCCAATCCAACCACCCTCTGATGATTTTTTCCCCTTTTTCCAAACTGGCCTGGAAGCTTCCTCTCAGGGTCAAACGACGATGCAGAACTTCTTTCAGGGGATAGCCGTGCCCTTCCATGAAGTGCCGCAGCATCTCATTAGTCACCATTTCCGACCCGTAGTCGACGGCCAGTACGGCTCCCACATTGGGGTGGACCATGAAACCGGCAAGGGTACGCAGCAAGAATTCGAGGTTATTTGGTCGTTCCTCACTCCCACCTTCAGTATGCGATACACAGACAATACCGTCGATGTGTTCACAGGATGCCGTTATTCCTTTGAGCCGCTCACCCAGAACACGGGCATAACTTGAAGTCCGAGAGGTCGTCCCTAGGATGACAATGTAATTGCGGGTTCCCACGCCGCGGGCTGGGCTGCGGCGATATCCCATGAAAGTACGGATTTCGCCATGCCGAGGCACCTGTTGACCCAGCTGGAAACGGCCTCCCTCTAAGACATAGGGTTGGAATTCGTCTCGGAAGTTAGGTTCGGGAGGAAGTTCAAAGCTTGCGTTTCTTACCTTGAGCTCCTCAAGGATCTGCTCATTACAAACGTAATGGCCTGGGCTAATATGGCGAAGGGCCAGACCAAAAGGTAATCCCCAAGACAACAGCGCTTGACCGCAGGAAATGGGTCGAACGGCAAAGCGGTGTCCTTCCAAGACGCTATAATCCAAGTTAAAAGAGTTTCCGTTGAAAGTGATTTCTGTTCCCGCATCGACTCTTTTCAGGGCGATAGCGCAATTATCGGCGGACCTGGACAAACGGCTGACTTGTTCGAAAGCGTACGCCGAAGCCATGCCTCATT
>JALLOL010000355.1 GCA_027717875.1 Acidobacteria bacterium AH-259-L09
CCAGACGGTCGCCGTCGAACTTCATGATGTTGCAGCTTCGCACGTCGATGCGATTGCCACTTGGTGCCACGTCGGCGAACTCCCCTTTGTGCGTGCCGGTGTTGCGGAGCTCGAGGATGACCACATCGTCGGCGTGACGCAGCGTCAGGATCTCTTGGTGGAGGTCCGGGAAGGCGGAGAAGTACATGGCGAGCATCTCACCCACCGCGGCTCGACCGTCGAACGTGGTCATCGGGACCATGTCGTAGTAGGGGTAGTCGAACGTGGCCAGGGCCGCGTCGACATCCTGGCGGTTCTCGGCGTCGATGTGGTCTCGGACGGTTGCCTCACGGCGCCGGCGGAGCTCGGGTTCCTCGACGTTTGTCATTGCCCACCTCCGGGATCCGAGCGGATAGTGGATAGGCCGTTTAAGCTCGGAATTCGTAACGGGTGTTCTTTTATCACCTCCCAGAGGTGAAGGTCAAGGGGACGGTCGGGCGCGAGTTCGCCTCCTTGGACTAGTGCTATTCCAACTTAATGTCACTAATATATGCTATCCGTATCGCTGGAAGGGGATGCAGGATGGCAAGAAAACAGATCCTTGACCTTGGTCCGCAGCAGTCGCTTCTCGCTCGGTTTAGTAAGCCACCCTGATGAGTTCGGCAACAGGCTCGTATGGTGGCTAAGAACAGTCCCATCCATTTTGCCTACCATAACTTTTGCCAAGGCTCTGTAAAATAAAAACTTTCACGTCATATGTGGACTGCTAACGATCCGCTCTTTCTTGATGCTCTTGGCGTCTCTTCACCTTCACCCTTGCGTCGGTTTTTTGCCATGTGACCCTTAGGGCTGAGAGACCTAAATCAAAGTGGAGGCCTTACCCTAAAGAATACCGTCACATGAACGTATAGTCGGCATCTCGGAAAGTGGCTCCCTCGATCAGAAGATATCCGGCAAAGGGAACCGTAGCCGGTTTTACGGCCAAGTGAATTTGATTGACCCCCAACTTCCGGCCTTGCTAGCATTTACCCAAATGTTTCATACTTCGTTCAATTTCGTTGCGCAGACGGAACGGTGGCTTCCGGTACTCAAGCTGGCCAGCGCACGCTCCTCCGCGCCATCGGTGACCCACGGGGGATTTCTCATGAAGCGATCATTTTCGTTTTTGCTCGTCATCGGAGTACTCGCGTGTCTTGTCGCTCTACCCGCGGGCTTGGCTCAAGAACCCCAGGTTGTCCGCATTCCGATGCGTGATGGGATCAAACTTGTCGGGGATCTCTACCTGCCGGAGGGGTCGGGCCCGTTCCCTACGCTGCTCACGAAAACTCCATATCCGCGGGAGAGGAGAGCTCGAAGATACAGAGATTTTGTCTCTCACGGCTACGCGGTCCTGATTGTCAGCATGCGCGGTCGGTTCGGCTCCGAAGGGATCTTTTACCAGTGCAAAAACGAGGGATGGTTGGAACATCCGGATGGGTACGACACCATCGAGTGGGCCGCGGAGCAGCCGTGGTCGACGGGCAAAATCGGAACGTTCGGGACGTCCTCACTCGCCCAGTGGCAGCTGACGACGGCACCCACCCGGCCGTCCCACCTGGTGGCCATGTTCGTTAGCTACCCTGCCAACCACCGCTATCAAGCGGACCACGTAATTCGACGCGGTCCCGGCTGGTATTACGGGAACCAGGCCATGGCGCGGCCCCTCGGGACCCGAGAGGACTGGATGGCTTGGCTGGCGGCCTGGAAGGAGACGCGGTTGCCGCTGATTGCCAGCTTTCTCCATCCCGAGCTGGTCGACCACTTCATCCATACGGCCTACGACGACCATTGGAGGGACATTGATCCGAGCACGCGCTATGCGGACTTCGACGTGCCCATCTATCACGAGGGCGGCTGGTACGACAGCTTCCGGCGCTGGACCTTGCACAACTTCGCGGGCATCCGCCAGCAGGCACGATCGGGGAAGGCGCGCCGCTCGCAAAAGCTCATCATGGGGCCCTGGACTCACGGTGGAGGGGTACCACGGGATACGGGTCCCATCACATTCGGTCCCCAGGCCAGAATCGACCGGTTGGCCCTGCATCTGCGCTGGTTTGATTACTGGCTGAAGGGGATTGACACGGGCATCCTGGAGGAGCCCCCGGTGCGCGTGTACGTGATGGGAGCCGAGCGCTGGCTGGAGGCGGACACCTGGCCCCTGCCGGATACCCGATCTGTCCGCTACTACCTCAGGGCGGGCGGGGGACCGCCTACCGGCTCGCTCAACGATGGTCGCCTGCTGCGAGAACGCCCTGGGTCAGAGGCACCTGACGAGTACCTGCATGATCCCTACAACCCCATCCCCACCATTGGCGAGGCCTACCGGCGGGGCGGACCCGGCGGTCCGCAGGATCAGCGGCCGGTCGAGGCGCGGACCCTGACCTTTACCACCGAGCCCTTGGAGGAGGATGTGGCGGTGGTGGGGGAAGTCCGAGTCCGATTTTTCGCCTCTTCCTCGGCCGTGGACACCGACTTTTTCCTCACGCTCACCGACGTTTTCCCTAACGGGTACTCGGCCATTTTGCGGCGGAACGGCATTCGGG
>JALLOL010000347.1 GCA_027717875.1 Acidobacteria bacterium AH-259-L09
GGGGCTCATCTTTGACTTAGTGCACCCGCAGAGCAAGCGGCGCAAGGAAGCGGCCATTTTGTTGGGCCAGCACAAGGTCCGCGAGGCGGTGCCTGCACTGATCGAATTAACCGAGGATCCTGAAGACTCGGTTCGTCTAGAGGCCGTGCGGGCCTTGGTGCGCATCAACGATACTCGTGCCCTAAGAGCCTATACCCGGCTGACCCACGATTTGGAAAAAGACATTCAGGAAAAGGCTATTGAAGGAATCATCAATATCTATGTGGTGGAAGAAAGTGGTTTCGTCAACGGAGTCAAGAAATTCGTGGATTTCGTTAACCCCTTGAGTGATGATTATAACCCTCTGGTGGTGGAACCCTACATCCCCGTCAGCCAGGGCGCCATGGATGCTTTGGCGGATCTAGTCTCCTCACCAGAAACTGGAATTCGTAAGAATGCAGCAATTGCTCTCGGCATCCTGCGAGCGCGTTCCGCTCTACCTCACATTCAGAGAGCCCTGGCACGAGAGACAAGCGACAGCGTCAAGGTGGAACTCATTCGGGCTATTTTTAAGATCGGAGATTCTTCCGCCGGTCAAGCGGTCATTCCTTTCCTTCGTGACCCCGACAAGAAGGTGCACGATGAAGCGATCCTCACCTTGGGTCGACTGCGCGTCGTCGAGGCCGTTCCACAACTCAAGGAACTTTATGAGTTAGGGATTGAAGAAAGGAGAAAAATTCTCGGATTTGTTCCCGTTACCGGGAAGGATGACCTCCAGAAGAAACTTCTGGAAGCTCTTGCTTATATAGGGGATCCAAGCTGCCGAGATCTGTTTCTCAATGCACTTCAGGACCCCCGAGGTTTCTACCGCGGATATGGCGCCGAAGGGCTAGGGCGCATCGGGGATGCAAGCTATATCACTGAAGTCGCCAAGAAATATCTTCGTGAGGAAACAAGCAGCGTTAAGTTGGCCATGAGTTATGCGCTTTACCGTTTAGGGCGTGACGAGCATCTAGTGGAGCTGGTGGACAACGCAGATAAAGATCAGGTTTACTACTATCTTCTCGAACTGAATTCCCAAGAGGCCGAAAAATTGTATCCCTATCTTCAGAGCGTCGAGCATCCCATCAGCGTGCGATTGCTTGAGGTCGTGGGCCTGCGCGCTGATACATCTGCTGTGCCAATCATCCAGGAAATGATGCGAAGTCCGAATGCTGAGGTGGCTTCGGCTGCTAATCTGGCCCTGCGGCGCATCCAAGGCCGCATTTCTGGTTGAACGTCTGACCCCCCTTCAACCTTCCAACTCTAAGGAGGGCCACAGTTCATCGATTCGGCGCTTGACCTGGTTGGACATAAACATCTCGTCGGGCCACTGTCGTTGAAATCCTTCTTCCGGCCACTTACGTGTCGCGTCGATCCCCATTTTGGATCCAAAGTCAGGAAGCCTTGAGGAATGATCCAGAGAATCCACCGGCCCCAGTACGAACTGAATATCACGCTCCGGGTCGATGTGATTAAGTGTTTTCCACAGGACCTCGCCGTAGCGGCGCAGGTCGATCCCCTCATCCAGTATGACGATGCATTTTGAAAACATCGCCTGACCTAATCCCCAGAAAGCGCTCATGATTTTTCTCGCATGACCGGGATAGCGCTTCCGAATCGTAACTAAAAGCAAGTTGTGGAAGATGCCCTCAAAGGGCATGTGAATGTCGATGATTTCCGGGAGTTGCTTGCGAATCAGGGGCAGGAAGACACGTTCCACGGCGTGTCCCATGTAGCAATCTTCCTGTGGGGGTTTCCCAACAATGATGGTCTGGTAGACAGGATTCTTGCAGTGGGTCATGCACGTCACATGGAAAACGGGATAGTGATCGGCGAGAGAATAAAAGCCGGTGTGGTCCCCAAAAGGACCTTCCAGTCGGAGTTCGCCAAGGTTGACATATCCTTCCAAAACGAGTTCTGCACTGGCTGGGACTTCCAGCTCGACGGTTTTGCACGGCACCATTTCCACAGGTTTGCGGCGCAAAAAGCCCGTAAACATCATTTCGTCGATATCGTCCGGGAGAGGCACGACACCCGAAAAGACCACTGCCGGATCAGCTCCAATAGCCACGGCGACCTCCATCCGGCGTTCTTCTTCAGACCCAGCGCTCATGCGCCGGGCCTCTCGGAAGTGCTGGGCGCCGTGCTTGTGTGTCTGCCAGTGCATGGCAGTTGTGGTCTCGTCGAAGATCTGCATTCGATACACGCCGCAGTTGCGCTTTCCGGTTTCAGGATTCTTGCTAAAAACCAGCGGCAGAGTGATGAAGCGTCCAGCATCCTGGGGCCAGCATTGAAGGATGGGAAATTCCAGCAGTGAGAAATTCTCGGTTTTCACGACTTCTTGACAACGTCCTGAGCGAACAGTCTTGGGAAAAAAACTGGCGAGGTCGGCCAGCTTAGGGAGCATCTTGAGCTTGTCCAACACCCCTTCGTAAGCTTTGATCTCAAGAAGTGCTTCGACGCGTGCCGCTACCTCTTCCAGAGACTCAACCCCCAGGGCGAGATTCATACGTCGATAGGATCCGAAAGCGTTAATCAGAAGAGGGTGTTTAGAACCTCTAGGGTTCTCAAATAGAAGAGCCGGTCCCATTGCCTTCGAGACGCGGTCGGTAATCTCGGAGATTTCTAAAATCGGATCGA
>JALLOL010000348.1 GCA_027717875.1 Acidobacteria bacterium AH-259-L09
CGCTTCGTGACGAGCGGGTGTGAGAAATGCGGACTAGACGGAGGCCGAGATGTGACCACGGGTTTTTTCTACTATTTAATCCCTTTACAACAAGTGCTAACATAGGACCAACAGCTGGGGGAATCTGGAACGGAACACATTTGAGGGTTAAGATGTTTTTCCAACCAACATACCTGAGAATACTTTACTTCAGTTCTGGTGTCACTACCTGCCTTCCGTCAGACTTCCCAGCTTTGTGTAAAGAAACACAAAGAAGGAGGTGAATTATGCAGCCCATTCGGATGATCTCCGCGCTTCTCGCCTTGTTCCCAATCTTGCTTGCCGGCTGTGCGGATGTGAATAAGGAGTTGGTTGCAGCTGCGGAACAGGGTGACGCCGCAACCGTGGAAGCCCTGCTGGCCAAAGGGGCCGACGTGAATATGCAAACTGCCGCGGGCAGGACCGTCTTGATGGTGGTGGCGGAAAAGGGCCACACCGATGCGGTGCAAGCCTTGCTGGCCAAAGGGGCCGATCTTGATGCGCAGGACAATGATGGGGGCACGGCGTTGATCCATGCAGCAGAAAACGGGCACACCGAAACGGTGCAAGCCTTGCTGGCCAAAGGTGCGGGCGTGAATGACAAAACCAATGATGGGGCGACAGTCTTGATGCATGCAGCAGAAAACGGTCACGCCGACACGGTGCAAGCCCTGCTGGGTGAGGGCGCGGATGTGAATGCTCGGACTGACGCAGGCCGGACAGCCCTGATGGGGGCAGCGGTAAAAGGTCGCACCGACGTGGTGCAAGCCCTACTGGCTGGGGGCGCGGATGTGCATGCCCAGACCAATGATGGCGGGACGGCCTTGATGAGGGCCGCTGGGGAAGGCCACGCACAGACAGTGGAAGCCTTGCTGGCTAATGGTGCGGATGTGGAGGGACAAGATAATGACGGCAAGACAGCCTTGGTGTGGGCGGCACTGGGTGGTCACACCGATACAGTGCCACCTGTACTTGCCGCAGCTAAGGAGCGTTGGCCTCTGTCTTCGCATTACTGGATGGACACGAAAGACAATGACACCGGACAGCCTTGATGTATGCGGCACTAGGAGGCCATACCGACACGCTGCAAGTCCTAGTGGCGAATAGACGCCTGAATCTGAATACGAAGACCGATGATGGTAGGACAGCCTTGATGCTGGCTGCCGCGGGAGGTCACACCGATACGGTACAGACCCTGCTGGCTGAGAGACGCGTGCAGGTGCGTGCAAAGAGTAATGATGGCTGGACGGCCTTGATGCAGGCCGCAGAAAACGGCCACACCGAAATCGTGCAAGCCCTGCTGGATAAGGGAGCGAACGCGAAGGCGAAGGCCAAAGATGGCGGGACAGCCTTGATGCAGGCCGCATCAAACGGCCACACCGAAATCGTGCAAGCCCTGCTGGGCAAAGGCGCCGATGCCAATGTGAAGACCGCTGATGGCTGGACACCCGTGATGAGGGCCGCTAGGGAAGGTCACACCAGCACGGTGCAAGCCCTGCTGGAAGCGGGCGCGGATGTGAATGCGCAGACCAGTGATGGCTGGGCAGCCTTGATGCATGCATCATCGAACGGCCACACCGAGATCGTGCGAGCTCTGCTGGCTAAAGGTGCGGATGTAAATGCGAAGGCCAGTGATGGCTGGACAGCCTTGATGAGGGCCGTGGGAGAAGGCCACGATCCCGTAACTAAATTACTGAAGGAAGCAGGGACTGAGTAGGGAAGCAGAGGGGTCAGACCTCCAGCCCCCCACTCAAGGTCTGACCCCTCTGAAGTGTCTACCGGGGAACCAGCCCGCGGGATCTCTCCTCGGCCTTCCTCAGAGGCTCGCCGGCGGGTCTCCTGAGATTCTGAAGCTGCACACATTCGCTACTTCATTTCGAAGCCGGAGCCCAATGAAAGTGCTTTCGTTCAATTCTTAAACTTCGCCACGGGAACGACAACGACCACAATTCACTTTTCAGGCTCTGTCCCCTCCACCCTAAGGATCGTCGAGAGAAGAGCTTACTGAAAGCAAAGCGCATCAGGGTGCTCGGGAAGGGCGAATTTTCATGGATTTGACATCTTGATGTAAACAATCTACACTTTGATGTATGCGGCGCACCACTTTGGCGATTGATGACGAGCTGCTGAGGCGCTTGAAAGAAAGAGCGGCTCGGGAGGGGAGGACACTGCAATCTGTAGCAAACGACCTGCTGCGTCAGGCACTTGCCGTCGAAAAGCGCCCTCCCTTCAAGCTGAAGCTGCAGGGCTGGAAGGCTGCAGAACAACCAGGAGTAGATATCCTTGACCGGGACAAACTCTTTGATCTGATGAATGGTCGTTAGCCGTGCGAGCCGTTGATACGAATGTCCTCGTCTATGCCGAGATCATTGCAAGTGAGTATCATGAAGTGGCAAAGAGGCTCCTTGCGGAGCTTGCTGAGGGAGAGCTGCCCTGGGCGATCCCCTGGCCGTGCATTTATGAGTTCCTCAGGGTGATCACCCACCCCCGCGTCTATCATCGGCCGGTTCCTTTGAGTGTCGCTCTGGCAGACCTTCAGCAAATCCTGGAATCGCCGTCACTTGTATTGCTGCATGAAACGTCACGCCACGCCGAAGTAATGCGAAGGGTTCTAAAGCAATCCGGCGCGGCGGGAAATC
>JALLOL010000035.1 GCA_027717875.1 Acidobacteria bacterium AH-259-L09
GATCTTTGGGACTACGACAACGCCTCGCCGCCGGCGCTGGTGACCATCAGGCGCAACGGTGTCGAAATTCCTGTCGTACTGCAGGCGACGAAGACAGGCATGCTGTTCGTGCTGCATCGTGAAACGGGCGAGCCGATTTTTCCGATCGAGGAGCGCTCTGTTCCGAGGAGTGACATTACATTGGAGGAGGCCTGGCCAACACAGCCGTTCACCGCGGTGACTCCGCCCTTGAGTCCGCATCGGTTTCATCTCAATGAGGTCTGGGGGATCACCGATGAAGACCGGGCCGCATGTCGGGCCGCGATCGAAGGGCTTCGCAACGAAGGCATCTTCACGCCGCCAGGTGTTCGGGGATCGCTGATGATTCCATCGAACATCGGCGGTGCGCATTGGGGTGGCGTGGCGGTAGATCCGGTGCGACAGATTGCGGTGGTGCCCGTCAACCGGATTGCGTCGATGGTACAACTGATCCCGCGGGAGGAGTTTGATCAAGAAGGGGTTAGAGCTGAAGACTCGCGGCTCGAACATAACTACGAATACAACATGATGCACGGGACACCGTATGTCATGCGGCGACGGATCTTGCTGAGTCCATCCGGCCTGCCCTGCTCGCCACCGCCATTTGGGACGCTGGTGGCCATTGATCTCAAGACCGGCGGTAAGCTCTGGGAGGTACCGCTTGGCTCCATGACGCGGCCATTCGGCCCTGACCTGGCTGCCCGCGTACGGGAGGAGTGGGGCTCGCCGAATCTTGGTGGACCGATGGCAACGGCGGGTGGGGTCGTGTTCATCGGCGCGGCACTGGATCGCTGGCTGCGCGCCTACGACATCGAAACGGGTCGAGAGCTTTGGCGTGGGCAGCTACCTGAAAGCGGCAAAGCGACACCGATGAGTTACCAACTTCGTTCCGGTGAACAGTTCGTGGTGATCGCGGTTGGAGGCGGTGATGTGTTTGGCACGGGGGATTACGTGGTCGCGTTTCGGCTATCTGCTTCGGAACAGGATGCTCGCTAACATCGGGCTGCAGTTGACCGTCGGCTTCGCGGTGCAGCTGATCCGCAGAGCCGTTCGGCCAACAGGAAAGGTTCTTAAAGGGTGGTCAGTTGATTCAGGAACTATCTTGGGACATCAAAGAGCTACGGAACGGTTTAGCGGGATCCGAATCTAAGGTGATTCACGGACCCAGTTTCCGGTAAGCCGACTATACGTCCATGTGGAATGTCGCGATCTGTCGTATTCTTAGTAGCGCGGGACATTTTCGCGGGTTGGAAAGGTCAGCGAGGCAGGGATGCTCTACGGAACCGGCACCCGTTCCTTCAGTTCTTCGAACCAATTCAGGACGATGTTGATCCCGCTGTGGGGGCGTGGGCACTTCTTCCAGCTCAACCTGCCCCCTGGTGACCATCAGGAAGCGATCGCCGTCCGCCAAGGTTGGCGGCTCTCAGCGTGTCGAAGCTCCGAAGGGGACTTCTCTCTCCGTTCAGCCTCTCGATCGATTCGCCGTCGCAGGGGCAGGACACTGAGCGTCCTCGAACCATGCTCTTTCTCCTAATCGCCTTACTTGCCCCACTTGCCCTACCCGCCCCACCCGGACGAAGGAAGCACTCTACCTGTCTGGTCGCGCAGGCAGGGCCCAGAGCGTCGCGTGCCGTGCACCCGCTGCCGTCAAACTCTCGCCCACGATCTGGCCAGCCTCGTTGATCGCGCGGGCGATGCCTTCGGTCCCCCCGAGGGTTCCCAGGTCAGCCATCCCCTGGCCTGCCGTCCACAGGAACGGCCGACGATCCTCCGAGGCGTTCGTACTGTAACCCACAACTTGTCCCTGGTTGTTGATAGCCAGAGCGGCACTCGTCGGGCCTCCAAGCGTCCCCAGGTCGAGCATCCCCTGCGCGTCTGTCCACAGAAACGCGTGCTTCTCGCCCGCGGCCGTCAGGCTCTCCCCCACCATGTCCCCACGGTCGTTGATGCCGAAGGCACGGCTGATGGAGCCACCCAGGGTCCCCAGGTTCGTCACCTCGTCACCGCTCCAGAGCACGGCGCGCACCCCCTGCCGCCGCCGGGGGGTTGCCGCCTCACCCACGGCCTGGCCGGACCCGTTGACGCCCCACGGTATATCAATGCGCTCGCCGAGCTGCAGCGATCCGTCCTCCGAAGACCACGAGAATGAATTCGTCCATCCTGGCTCGTGATCGCGTCCAGGCATGGAGCGACGGAGATCCGTTATGATCCTGCCAACGACCACCCCACGCGCATTGATGGCCCGTGCCCGTATGGGCATGTTGTCGACGAGTTCGAGAAGCGTCTTGATGTGAGGGCGTCGCTGCAGCTGTTGCCTAAAGATACGGAGCCGAACGGAGTCCCCAGTGTCGGTCTGTTCTACCGGGAACACCATCACGAACCGTTCGCCGTCCGGCATGATGTCGTAGTTCGCGGAACCGTTGAACGTCAAGTGACCTCTTATCGGAAGCTCTCTTTCAGCGCCAAACGATACGCCAGATTCAGTCGCAACATCGACCATACTGATGGGTCGCGTATTGCCGACGAAGTAACGACTTCGGTAGAAAATCTCGGTGCCGTCCCTCGACCAACCAGGCTCTGCTCCTGTGTCCTGCGTCACCTGATATTGCGCACCTGTGTCAGGGAAGGGTTTTACAAACACCTGGCGGTGTTGGTCTCCACGGTTTTGCCATACTCCTCCTTTTCCGCCCACACCCGACGTGTATGCTAGCCACTGGCCGTCTGGAGAGAACCGAGCACTCATTTCACCGCTTCCCGGTAGGTCAAGAAAGAGAGTGGGATCGCCTCCACCGTCGAGCGAAAGAGTCCATATCGCCCCGTCATTGTCGGCATCGGTCGTAAAAGCAGTAAAAGAAAGGGTGCGTCCATCTGGTGACCAGGATTCGGGCCAATGTGACGTGCCTTCTTCAGGCGTTGTCAGACGTTCGGGCACGCCCCTGCCATCTGCTGGCTGCCAGTAGATACTCAAGGGGCCGTCTCTGTCAGAAGCAAACGTGATCCGCTCACCGTCCGGGGTCCATATGGGCCGAATATTGCTCCCGACCTGCGTCAGCTGGCGAATCTGCGTTTCTCCAGACAGGTCGTAAATCCAGATATGACTCCCTTCTTCACCTTCGCCGCCCGTTTGCACGGCAACCCGATCACCGAGGGGTGATACCCGAGGACTCGAATACGAGTTCGGAGGGGCATTGAGAAATTCGACGTCACCGTTCCGGTCCGCGAGTCCAAGAACACGGTCCAAATCAAAGTCGCCTCCAATGAGCGTCGCCAAGTCCACCCTCCCAGCCGCAGCCGTCCAGAGGAAGGACTCGCCCTCGCCCCCGCTCGGGCGTGGGGTCTCTCCAACCACCTGCTCCCGATCGTTGACTGCGTGCGCGATCCCATAGCCCCCGAGCTCCACGATCCTTCCCTCGGGCGTCCAGAGGATGGGGCGGCGGGCACGCTCGCCGACCACCACGCCGGAACTGTTGATGCCTCGAGCACCGCTATTGGGGCCTCCGAGGTCGGTGATCTCGGCCACGGCGGCCGGCGTCGGGAGGGAATCCACTAGCGCCGAGGCCGCAGGCCGGCGCTGTGAGATCTTCGTGACGATGATGTTGTTCCCCCCTCCGACGTGCGCGGCCTGGAGCGCGTTTTTCACCGGGAAGTCTAGCGCACCGGTAGCCCCCGTGAGGTGCACGCTCCCGTCCGGACCCAGCGCCACGCCCTCGACCATGCCCGTCACGTAGGTTGACCAGACGAGCGCGGATCCTTGGGGGTCCAGCTTTGCCACCGAGGAGTGGCTCCAGTGGTGTTGCAGGGTCGGCCGGAGCGGATTCAGGATGGGGAAGTCGAGTGCTAAGGCCTTTGTCGCCACGTAGGCGTTTCCAGCCGTGTCGACGGCGAGGTCGACGTCGCTGCGCTCATCGCCGCTTCCTCCCAGGTAGGTGGAGTAGATGAGCGAAGAGCCGGTTGGATCGAGCTTGGTGACGAAGAGGTCCACGCCGCCACCCGGCGTCGCCTGGAGCGGGTTTCGGGTGGGGAAGTCGGACGAGGCGGTAGTCCCTGCCACATACGCGCTTCCGGCCGCATCGACGGCGATGGCGGCAGAGAGGGGGTTAGTCGCTGGCAGTTGCTCACGACCGCTCCCCCCGAGGTAGGTGGAGTAGACGAGGGAGGAACCGGTTGGATCGAGCTTGGTGACGAAGTCATCACTGGCACCGCCGCCGAAGTTGGGCTGGAATGCGTTCGCCGTCGGAAAGTCGTGCGATTGTGTCCCGCCCAGGACGTAGGCGCTGCCGTCCGGTCCCACCGCGATGCCGCTACCCATATCCGTGTCCGTTCCCCCGAGGTAGGTGGAGTAGATGAGCGAGGAGCCGGTTGGATCGAGCTTGGCGACGAAGGCGTCGAAGCCGCCGGCGTTCGTCCCTTGAAACGCGTGTGCCGTGGGAAAGTCGTCGGACTCTGTCAGCCCCGTCACATAAATGTTGCCCGCGTGATCGACCGCAATGCCCCCGAAATGGTCGCGGCCATGGCCGCCGAGAAACGTGGACAAGACGACGGCACCGGATGGATCGAGCTTCAAAATGAAGAGGTCTTCGAACCCGCCTCCGTAGGTCCGCTGCAAGGCGCCCTCGGTCGTCGGAAAGTCGGCCGAGGCGGTGCGCCCGGTCACGTAGGCGCTACCGGCACTGTCCACAGCAATCTCCACTGCCACGTCGTTCCGACTTCCGGCGACGCGAGTCACGTAAAGCAGCTGGGAGCCCGTGGGATCAAGCTTCGCGACAATAATAGCTTGAGTCTGCCTGACATCGGCCTGCTCGGATACGAGCTCGTGGGTGGTCGGAAGGTCTTGTGGGTTGACGTGGCACGCCACATACGTGTTGCCGGCAAGGTCGACGGCGATCGCGTCACAGTCGCCGCCGCCCACGTAGGTGGAGTAACTCACACCGAGCGAGACGCCCCCTGTTTCACCGCGGGTGCACCCCACGATGGCCAGGGTCAGGAGGCAGGCCCACGCAACAACGCAGAGGCGGAACAGCGTGAACAAGGCGATGGAGGTTCTCATCTCTTAATCCCTCCTATCTTAATCCCTCCTAAGGAATTGTCAAAATTAACGTTTACACTTCTTAGGGTTTGATCGTGTAGTTCCAATCCCCATGGAACTTATGCCGCGTGAGCTTGATCGCGTCCATCTCTTCGTCCGTGGCAAATTCTTCAGGGAGGGTCTTGATGGCAACCTGACGGCCCAACTTCGAATCGGTCGCCTGATACACCTCCCCCATGCCACCCTTCCCAGCTGGCCGGTGATTTCATAGGAGCCAAGTCTGGTTCCTGCCGTGAGAGCCATAGGCTGCGAATCCTGTCTCCCAAGCGTTCCTTTGCCGATGTTTGGAAAAACTAAGAGTACGAGAGGAGGGAGTTGGAGTCAATCAATCAGTCACTTGGACGGATAACGCCCTTACCGGAAACTGATCCACTACCGAGGGTTGAGGTTTGGTGCAAAGTGGTGCATATCGATGTATAATTTGGAGCTTATGGCAACCATGGAAAAACCCATTCGTCAGAGCATCTCGCTGCCCTCTCGCCTGGCCAAGCGGGTCAAGGCTTTGGCCAAGCACCAGAAGACCAGCGCGAACCGGGTTCTCGTTGAGCTCATCGAGACTGGGCTGGAGTCGAAGGAAGCTGAGAAACGCCGGTTCTTTGAATTGGCAGACCAGCTGAGTACTTCGACCGATAGAGCAGAGCAGCAGCGCATCAAGGAAGAACTGGCCCGCCTGACGTTTGGGGAATAGATGCCGAAAATTCAGTGGACGAATCTCCCGCCTGCCCTCCGGGATCACCTCTTCGATCAACTTCGCGAGTGCAGTTGAAACTTTGGCGCGAAACTGAGCAAGTTCCGGGGGCTCGATGCGAAGCTGACAGGTGTTGAGAAGGTCCAGGCGGTGAAGCCGATTCTCGCCTAGCCCAGCCCTGTTGCCCTCATGTCCACGGAAAGCCTTATGAAAGTCGATGCGCATCATCACCTGTGGGAGTTTTACGGGGTGGGGCCACGTCCGGCGCGCTCGCTATTGTTTTTAGACTTCAAGCCGCCCGCCGATGCAACATAGGCTAACAGATCGAGAATCTCTTTTTCTGTCAGCGTATTCAGCAAACCCTGAGGCATGAGCGAGATATCAGACTGCCACCGCCTTTCCACCAAACCCTTTTGGACCTCCACGGGCTGATCGTTTTCCAGTGGGTTCGGCAAGAACCACACCCTCTGATCATCTTCAGAACTCACGATGCCGCTAATCAGGAGTCCATTTTTGGTCGTGACGATCTCTGTTCGATATTTGGGCTCAATCAACTTCGAGGGCTCAATGAGCTCAGTGAGCAGTCCAACTCTGTCCAACTCTCCTGAGGCCAGCTTGTCTCTCACCAGCGTCAGGTCGGGGCCGATACTGCCGCCCTGGCCATTGATTTGATGGCACTTTGCACAGGAAAGAGCCGTAAATAGCTGTTCACCATGGTCGAAGGCGCGGTCCTTATCCAGTCCTGCCAGGGATGCGGTAAGATCTTGAAGCTTCCAATCGCGAACAAAGTCCCGGCTTGTGGTCTCCGGGGGTGCAGATTCGAGCTTCTCGGCGGGGATGTTCTCCAAGCTGGCAACGACGTGCATCGCGCCAAACATGGTTTGCCAATGTCCCGGAAAAGTGCAGACGTAGGGATAGTCGTCTCGCTTCTTGGGAGCCGTGAACTGGATTTTGTCCTTCTCCCCAGGCTGAAGCAGTCTCGAGGCGTAAAGAACCTTGGGCGTATCCGGTATGAAATGTTTGGCAAAGGCATCGGCACGGGATGCCATCTCCTCGGCTGCCATACCAACATCAACCAGGGCACCCGGCAGGGTCACAATCAGGTTGTGCGGCATGATGTCCGTGTTCTCGAAAACGATTTCCACGGGCTTGCCCGCTTGCACATAAAATTCCTTCCGATCGTAGCGCATCCTATTAGGAACCGGCCGGATGACGATGACTCTAACCCGCAAGTCGGCCAGCTCATCCCGGAGAGGTTTGGCACGGTCCACCGGTAGAAGTCCGGTAAGGTCATCGGCTAGTCGCGTGGCCTCTGCCGCAACTCCTGAGGTCCGGTTCTTTGCCGGAACCGATGCAACGTACTCCAGCAGACTCCGAACCATGGGAACCACTTCGCCTTCTGGAATCCCTGATTTGGGGAGGCGACCTAGAGCACTGACAGCGACCTCTCGATAACGCCGGTCTTTCACGAACGGTGCCAGGGTGCGATACGACTCGATTTCGCGGCCAGGCAGGGAAGCGAGCGCCCTTATGGCCGAAAGTCTGATCGACTGGACAAGACTGCCCTTCGAAGACACATTTTGATCCCGGAATTCAGGCAGCTCTCGGAGCAGCCGTTTCACGTATGGGTGAAACAGGTTCCGAACATCTGCCTCCTGAATCAGCGGAACCGACTCCACCAGATCCAGCAGTGCCTGGGGTGAGCGCAAGGCACGCGCCCACAATTCGTTGGGCCTTTGGCCTGCCGAGACCAGAGTCGCGTACGCCAACTGACGAGTGATCGATCGACTGGCTGAGACGGACAGATCCTCCAGCTCAGTGCGGAGGGACTGAACGCCCGGCAATTCGGTCAGTATTCCCACCAGGTCTCGCAAAGCCGGCTCCGATTCCTCTTCGTCACTTCGGTCGAGGCGCCGGACCGCCTCCACAAGCTCGGTTGCCTCGGTGGTGTTGTTCAACCTGGCCAGGCTCGAGGCTGCTTCAAGCCGGAAAGTGCTGTCGATACCAGGCCTGGAGAGCAATGCCAGGTAAACCGGTCGACTGCGCGCCATTTGCGTCAGCTCTGTTAGGCCGAGCCGGTCGAGCAAAAACTCCGTCCCGGCTGGATTGCCCTCGGCGAAGGTGTGACCTGACACCACGACTGGTTTCCAGTAGGGCTCCAGGGTGCGCATCGTCTCATTCAGCGTGTAATCGAGATAATCGTCCGTCGGCTGCTTGAGAATCTCGAGGGCGATCTCCGCCGCCGCTACTTCTTTGAAGAAACTGCACGCGCGGACGGCTTCCAGCCGCACCCTTGGATGCTTGTCGGCAGCCTGAGTGCGCAAGAGGCTCAAGGGGTCTTTGATTTCATCTCTCCAGAAGCTGAGCACCCGTGTTGCGGCAGCGCGGCCACGAAAATCCGGCGAACTGAGAACCCGCTTCAACAATTCTTTATTCGCTGCGTTGTGGTGTTGGTGGACCCACAGAGCCTCGAGCAGATGATGCTCGTACTCCTCATCAGATTCGTCGAGGGTGGAGATCCACTTCTCCAGTTCCCGTAGGACTTCAGCGGTATCACGCTGGCGCAGTTCGAGTCGCACCCGGTGGCGGGTGCGGTCTTCGTAAGTCTTCAGCAGATCTAGCAGCACCGGTATCGGCTGTCCGGCAATCTGAGGAGGTTCGAGCAGGGGACGATTGGGATAGGTGATTCTCCAGATTCGGCCGTGAGAGTGATCTCGGTTGGGATCCCGTAGATTATGCTGCATGTGGCCGACCAGCGGATTGAACCAGTCGACCAGGTACAGAGCGCCGTCAGGACCAAACTGCAAATCCGTCGGCCGGAAGTTGCGATCCGAGGAGAAGAGGAGGGGCTCGATCTCTGTCCCTGCGATGCCGGACCCGATGTCCTTCATCACGTGCTGCAACACACCCTGGAAACCAATGACATTGTTCAGCAGGAAATTTCCCTGGGCTTCGGGAGGGAAGTGCCGACTCGATACAATCTCGCACCCGGCCGTGGGCCGAACGCGCTTGACGATAAACTGCTTCAAAGGCGCCCGGTAGGCGAACTTGAAAGGTCCGAAATCCGGCTGACCGGTAAACTGAGGAGCTTTGCCCGAAAAGGGCGCAGCGAAATAATTGTTTCCACCCGAGGCATCTGCCACAAAATTCTGTCCCCACCGATCGAAGACGTGTCCCCACGGGTTGGCAAAGTTGTAATGGATGAATGTCTCAAACTTCCCTGTTTTCGGTTCATACCGGTAGACACCGCCGTGTGCGTTGCGCACGACTCCATAGGGTGTTTCGACCGAAGTGTGGTGAAAAGTCCCCTCGTGCATGTAAAGGCCACCGCCGGGTCCCCAGTTGAAGGCGCTGATAGCGTGGTGCGAGTCGCCGGAATCGAAGCCGTGAAGAATGAAGTTGCGTTCATCCGCCTTGTCGTCGCCATCGACGTCTTTCAGGAACATCAGGTTCGGCTGCTGGGCCACGTAAACGCCCCCATCTCCCAGCTCGAACCCTGTTGGCACGTGAAGACCGTCGGCAAAGACGGTCAACTCGTCTGCCCGCCCGTCACGGTCAACATCTTCCAGTATGAGCAGCTTGTCGTTCGGCTTGTTGGGCGGCAGGAACATCGGATAATCGGGCATCGTCAAGATCCATAGGCGGCCCCCGGTGTCGAATGTCATTTGCACCGGATTCTTGAGCTCAGGGAACTCTTTCTCACTGGCAAATAAGTTGACGGCATAACCCTTTGCCACCTTGAGCTTCTTTCTCGCCTCTTGGGGCGGAAGGATCCGAATAGGCTGATGGAAATTCGTTGGCACCTGGTAAAGGGGGCGGGTGTTACTGTCGTCGATCTCGGGAGGGACAAACAAGCCCTGGGCCACTCTCCAGACTCGCTGGTCGCGATTGGCGACCATATCGTCCAGCTTACCTCGTTCGTTCTCAAGAACGTAGGCGTCGGTGAAGGGGGGATTGCCGTGGTCACGCTGCGATCGGCCCCCGTAGATGTAGTATCCATTGACGGCCCGATAGCGGTGGAAAAAGAAGAGATTCTTCTGGTTCACCTCGGCTTGCAGCTGCTCGGAGATCAAGCCCCGGCCCTGCGGTGGACCGAACAGAGCTTCGTCAAGAATCGGGGCCAGCCTGGAGTAGCCAAAGTCACTGAGATGGACACCGTTAATGGTCAGGGGGTGTGAGCTGTCTCGCATCATCCTGAGTGTTGGCGTGAACAGATCGGCGAAGGGTACTCCATGCTTTCTGGCCACCTGGGCCATCGCCCTGTTGTAGAGCCTGAGATTGGCATTGTTTTTTGAGCCGTCTGGGTAGTTGGGGTTTCCAAGGTCCTCATGGGCAATGGGGGATACGATAGCCAACCTGGGGGGAGAATTCCCGTTATACTTCTGGCTCTGGGTGTGTTCGATGAACTCTTCCAACTCGGCTCGAAACTTCTGCAGGCCATCTTCACCTCGAAACGACTCGTTGAATCCGAAGAACGCGATCACCACGTCGGCCTTCCACATTTGCAGGTGGTGGTCCGCACTCCCGAAGTTGAGCAAGCGCGGCCGAAAAGCCACTTCGTCCCCGGAGAAACCTAGGTTTCGAACTACCAGCTGATGCTCCGGATAGCGGGCATGGAGGAGAGTCTCGAAGTGACCGAAGTATTGCATTCTCTCAGCCAGCGTATTGCCGATGATTACGACGTGATCGCCCCGCTCAAGAGTGAGCGTCGACTGTTTATTCAAACAGGAGGCTGCAAAGAGGAAAACGCAGGCGAGCACTACGACTGATACTGTACGCATGTGAGGAGCCCTTCGTTTTTCCATTGTTCCAGGTTACCTCCGAGTCAGGAGTCAACTTTGTCAAGAAAACAATCACTAAGCCTCAAGATAACGATGCGTCGGTCTCCAGGTAGCCGCTCGGGATTAAATCGAAAACAAACCGACCATTATTAAGCTCTTCCGAATAATCGTGGATTACCCCTGATTGCCTTGATGACCGAGCCGGTCGCTTGGCGCTAACGCCGTCCTCCCTTCAGGCTTCGGGCCAAGTAGCGAACAGCATTCTCGATGATTCTCAGTGGAAGTGGCTCTCGGTAGACAGCAAAGGATTCGTGTCCTGGACGAAAATAAAATACTTCTCCTTGACCGACCTTCCAAAGAGAGCCGCTTCGAAACCATTCACCAGTCTCCCATCTTTCCTCGAATATTACCTCGTCGGGCTCTGGCACGTGGAAAGGCTCGTCGTACATCTCTGTTTCGGGAATCTGAAATCGATCAGGTATACCATCAGCGATGGGATGATCTTTACGCAAAGTGAGAACATAGCTCGGTTTCCCGTCGGCACGAACGGCGGGAAAGCAACAGTTGGGCAAGTGGATCAACACTTCAGGCGGCTTATTGGGGAATTTTCTATAGGAGATCGATGGGGTGAGTCGAGCATCTCGCCCAGGGGCTTTGTACAACTCCGGATGAATGTATTTGATGCTTGCCCTTGCCCTTTCGTCAGCACGCAAGCGATTCAACGCATTCTCTCTAGTCTTTTCATTCATCGCCTCCACAAACGGAGTCGACCAGTGCGCGGAGTGGAGGGAAATCATTGCCAATCGACCGTCTTTGATTCGTTCAACGATTCTCCTCGCTTCTTCCGACGTGATTTCATCATGCCGCCGGTGTCCCCACCAGATGACGACATCGCAATTGGTAATGATCTCTGGCAATCCCTTTCCAGGGTCATTGAGGCTTACCGACACTACAGAAAGATCCGAAGATTTTTTCAAATGAGACGCGATTTGATTTCCCAGGAAGTGCGAATACGCCTCAAGTTGCTTGGGCTGCTGTTCATCCCAAACAATGACTCGTATCGTCTGACCCGGAGAAACGTCTGAAAGCGCGCACCACAGGTACGATAAAAGAAAAACAAGTTTAAGCAGGCGCTTCACCGGTTTCCTCCACTCATCGGTCGTCGAAATAATAGCCCACCTTTCCCCAGCAAAACAAACGCAGCTCTACAGAACTCCTTTCGAAGGAAAATCAGCGTCAAGGCACGGTGAAAGTGTTTTCCTGCCCGTACATGGTGACCAGCTTCGGGTTTTCGGACACAAAACTCCAAAGAGCCGCGATTGCCAAAGGAGCGGAGGGACACCTGACGGGCTTTTCCACCTTGCGCTCCCCTCATCACGGCTCTTGTAGAGACCTGCCATCAGTTACACTAAGGGTACAAACGCTTGGCTTTCCGGCGGATCTCCTCAATGAGTGTGTATTGACTCTGCTCGAACTCTTGGGAAGTAAGGCAGACCGGCTCCAGGGCTCGTTGCCCTTCCCAGCAGCTCAAAACCAGCTCCATCCGTTCCCAGGGCCGCAGCGCTGCAAAGTCGTCGGAAACGACACACAGGTCATAGTCGCTCCAGGTCAAATGTTGGTCTATCGCCCGGGAACCAAACAGATAAAGCTCTTTCAGTGCAATCCGGTCGCACAAATTCCGGACCAGAGTTTCTATCCACTCTCGTCGGAAAGCTTCGACTCCGCAAAGTTCATCAGCGTCTTGGTCCACGCCTCCAGCTCCTCCACTAACGGCAGATCGTAGAAGTCTCTAGGAATCCCGCCCACCGCATTCGGATAGCGTGCGGTGATGTGGTGGGGATCGAGTCTTCTGGCACAGCCCTTGAACTCTTCGGAAACCGCAAGCCCTATAGATTCAAGTTTCCTGAGGATCTCGACGGTGCTGTGCGTGAAAGCCGGTTGCCCCTGTTGGTAGCATACGGCCTTCAGGATTTTCTCCGCTGCCTGCTGCAGGTGAAATACCGCCGCTGGATAGTTGGCCTCGCGTTTCAGGACCTCGAAAGCTCCCCAGTCATCCCTGGCAGTCTCACGCCACCACTTCGCGTCCTGAGACCTCATGAGGAACATCTTAGTCTAAGATCAGCCATGGCGAAACTGATTTCGCATAGAAGCTCAGTCGGGCAGACCACTCGTATTCAGTCTAACGCTTTTGTTGGATCGTCCATGAGATTTGAACTAAGGTCCCAAGCCGCTTGAACTCGGGATCTCCTGTGACAATAGGCATTTGTAGGCGCTGGGCTGTCGCGGCTGCAAATGCATCAGCATAGGCGATTGGATGCTCGGCCTTGATTTCAGCTGCTGCTTTGACCACTTCCTGCGAAACCGGCTCAATCGAGATAGGGAAAGCTTCAATGCGGCTGAGGATATCCTCACTCGCCTCTTTACCCTTTCCACGTTTTGTAATGTAAAGAATCTCACCCCAGTTGATCAGAGACAGATGAAGGGTGATCAGTTTTTCCTCAGCCTGGAGAAGAAGATCTCGAACGTGTTCTCCTCCGGCCTCTTTCTCAAAAAATGCCAGAAGAGCATGAGAGTCGAGCAGATACCCATGAATCTTATTGCTTCGCCTCACGCTTTCGCTCCTCTTCGAGACCCTTCAACACTGATCGACCAGCGTGCTTCTTTAGGATCCCGAACGATTCCTCGATGAGCGATTTCCCCAGGGGCCTTACAATGATGACCCCATCGCCGTCGAGGATGCTCACTTTTGTGCCCTTTTCGATACCGTATTTCTTTCTCAGAGCGGCTGGGATGACGATTTGTCCCTTGGGAGTGGTCGTCGAAATAGCCATATAGCCTCCTTGATCGCTTGTTATAACAATTTGAAGTGAAGTATAACAAAACATCTAGCGTACTGCCTAGTTTGACCTGTTCAGCTTGATTCGGCGCATGAGCCAGTTCGGTTTTTCTTAGGTCCTCGTCAGTTGAGGTGCGAAAATATTTTTATGGCACCAAAAGCGCGCTATATCGAGGGATTCTATTTAGCAATAAGGATTGTATCCGGAATGCTGTTCAAGACCGCTGCAGTCGACAAACGCCGTGCCTTTTCACCGCGCTCCGGATACAATCCTTATTGTTAGGCACACCACGGACGAGAGATGCAGCGAAGCAATTGAGAATGAGCATGAGCAAGGATTCGGATGGCAGTACGCCTCTGCCACGGCTTTACACAGAGCTTGCAGCCTGGTGGCCCCTGCTCTTCCCGCCCTCTCTTCAGTCTTTGATGGGAGCGAGGCGGTTCTTTTGTTGTACTCGGTGATAGCTCTGACAGCACCGCATCTTGGGGCTGTCGGTAGGTTTCTCTAACATGGATGAGCAGTTAGAATTCCTTAAGCAGATCGCGGCCCGTCTGGAGTCCGAGGGTATCTCATACATGATGACGGGTTCGATGGCCATGGCTATCTACTCGATTCCGCGGATGACACGGGATATTGATCTCGTCGTCGAGTGTCATCCCGAGGATGCCGGGAGGATTGTTAAGCTATTTGAGGCTGACTGCTACGTGGACGCGGAGAGCGTTCGTGAGGCCGCGGCTCGGCAAGACATGTTCAATATCATCCACAATGAGTGGATCATAAAGGCGGACTTTATCATCCGGAAGGATGAGGTTTACCGGAGACTTGAGTTTGAGCGTCGGCGCAGAGTTGACCTCGAGGATGTCTCCATTGCTGTGGTGGCTCCCGAAGACCTGATTCTGTCGAAACTGTGCTGGGCCAGGGATTCGCAATCGGAGCTTCAACAACGGGATGCTCGCCAGCTTATCGAGTCGATGGCCGATCTGGACTGGCCCTATCTTGAGACGTGGGCCAAGTCGCTCGGGGTCAAGGATCTATTGGATCGTGTGAGAACGGGATGAGGGATACAGCAACAACGGTTGAGGCAAAGTTCCGAGAGATGATCTTGGCGCGGTCGCCAGCGGAGCGTTTGGCCATGGCTTGCCGGATGTTTGCAACGGGCAAGGCACTAATCGGTGCTGGCCTTGTGCATGAGTACGGCCATCTAGAGCGCAGAGAACTTCGCCGGCATATCTTCCTCAGACTCTACGGGCAGGACTTTCCCGAAACCGAGAGGGAGAAGATCGTAAGTCTTTTGGCGGCGACCTAACCCTCGCTAGGAGTCTGCGCGG
>JALLOL010000349.1 GCA_027717875.1 Acidobacteria bacterium AH-259-L09
TCAAAAAGAGGGGCTCTGCTAGCGTGCTTCGGCATCGCCGTCGTGGGGTTGGTCCAGGGCCAAGGCAAAGGTCGCGGACGAAAGTTGGGTCCCCCGGACCACATCCCCGTCGCGGCGCGCGGTCAGCTGTAACCGCTTGTTAGCCGGCGGAACTACAAGGCTAACTCACTGAGGAGTTTCTCCACCGACGCTCTTAGTTTAGGCAGCTCTTCCCGCAGGGTTTTCCAAACCACACATCCAAGTTCACCGTGCTGTAGTTGTGGATCAGCTTATCTCTCATACCGACCATTGAACGCCAAGGAATATCTGGAGCCTTATCACGCATGTCTTGCGGGACTTGCTTGGCTGCCTCCCCAATAATCTCCAGCGCGCGAATGACGGCGAACACGGTCTTGTCGTCGGAGCCAAGTCGTCTCGGGACATGCCCTCGACAAATGATTCTGCTTTTCCGATCGCATCGAGTATGTCTTCCAAATAAACACTATGCTCTCGATGCCTTGTCATACGGGCACGGCCTCGTCAAGTATCCGCTCTCGAATCTGCCGCTTGAGAGCATCTTCCATGACGAGATCAACTTGCATACCTAGCAGTTCGCCCAGGAAATTCTCCAGTTCGATGAACGTCAAAAGGCCGGGTGTCTCCTCAAAACTAACTAACAAGTCGAGATCACTCGCTGGGTGCTGATCCTCACGTACACGCGAGCCGAAGACCTGGAGCGATCGGACATGGTAACGGCTCGCTAGCTGGGGAAGCTCCTGGCGCAAAACGCTTACTACCTCAGATAGCTTGTACCGATTCTCCATGATTTCATTTTCTCACGATCGGAACATTGCCGACACGGTTATTTTCTCCCCCACCTGCGTGTCAAGCCTTCCTTTCTGCCAGCTAGCCGCGAGCTTGAGGCGTTATCGGAAGAAGAAAGTGACGGACTGCGCCTCTTTCGCAGTAAAGGAACCCGAAGCGTCATACTCGAGAATGAGAATCGGATTAGGGCAGCAAATTAGAACCAATCGTGCTTCTCGATCTCCTCTCCTCGTCTTTGCACACGGTATCATCATCACCGACGGTGTCACCGAGTCTGGCTGAGCCCCGTTAACCAAGTCTTAACACAATTTCCACGAAAACTTCATCCATCGCGAAATCCTCCTTTCCTAAACTTGCGAACAGGAAGGCAGCTTTGCCGAACAATTCTGAACCAACAACGGTATCCGTGATGCACTTCAGAAGGATAATCTTGAGTCTCACCCTTCCGTGTCGACGCTCTGCCGAGGAATAGCGGCTGACTTGTGGGCAGGACGATGCTGGACGGATTGTAGGTTCTTGCTATAGAGTGACCAGTAAACTTTGGTGAAAATATCAACGCGCCAACGTAGAAGAATACTTTTCCACTTTTTTCTGGGTATCGGATTGCCGAGTGTGCTTCTGGGTTATCTTGCTTTTCGGGGTATCCAGAATGATCAAGCCTTGCTGGAAAAAGAGAGACTAAGCACCCATCGTAGGATTTCAGAACTGATTGCAAAATCGATTGATGAAAAACTCCTGGATGTCGAGCAGTCGTTTGTCGATGCCATTGCCAATCAGCGGCAGCCCGATCGCTCCGAGCTCGTGCCTTCGCTCGATAGGCTAAAAAAAGAGCATCCTGTGGTCGAAGAACTCTTTCTTCTCGAGACCACTGGAGGAATTCAGTTCCCTGTTGCAAAGCTTCTTTTTGGTCCCGACAGGAGCCTGCCTACATCATCTCTTCAAACGCCGACTTCATTCTTGCGAACAGGTCAACAGTATGAGTTTCAACAGAATAGTTACTCAGAAGCCCTCGCTAGCTATCAACGAGCGTTTGATCAGGCTTCCAACGCTCAGGCTAAAGGATTATTGCTCATCGCTATCGCCAGGGTTCAGAAAAAACTAACTCTACGCCGAGAGGCTAGAAAATCCTACAAAGCAATTGCTGAAGACTACGGCCAAACGAGAATGGCAAGCGGGATACCCCTGGGCGTGGCTGCTCGGTTAGAACTTGGCTCCTTATCTTTGGCGATGGACGAGGCCCCCAGTGGCATTCAGACATTGATGGGTTTATATAAGGACCTTATTGAGGGGAAATGGGCACTCGAAGAGTCTCAATATGACTTTTTTGCTTACCAGGTGAAGGAATCGATCGATGAAATCTTCTTACAGGATAGTGTCTCCTCATCCCCTCAATCTTTCAAAAAGACCTTTGAAAGGTTAACCGAGGAGGAAGAAAAGCGAAGAAAAATCACTAGAAGACTATTAGCTTTTCAGGCAAACGCAGCAAGCAATTTAAAAGCACACGCTCGCCGAAGAATAGGAAATGCCGACAATTGGGTCAAACGAATTACATTGGAGATCGGGGACGGGACCTATCTTGTTTCATTGCTGGGCCCGCAGATACAGAGTGAAGTGGATGGAGTCTGGGGACTTCTGCTCAATTCGGAGCAACTCAAGGCCGAGCTTCTTCAGCCTCTAATCAGACACCATACCGCCTCGGAGAATGTTGCCTGGACGGTACGGGGGACGGATGGTCAAGCCCTCTTGACGTCAGAGAACCCAAATGGATCGATTACTATCAAGACAAGCTTTGTCGGGAACGTCCCTCCCTGGTCACTTGAGCTGTATCAGCCAGACTCGCCTC
>JALLOL010000350.1 GCA_027717875.1 Acidobacteria bacterium AH-259-L09
CTGAAAAATAAGAAAACAGGGCTTCTGTCAGTTTTGTCAGTGCGTCCTTTAAGGCCTTTTTTAGGAAATTCCCATGGGTCATCCAATAAAAGAGGCGAAGGCAGGGAGGTTTTGTGGGTTCTCTGACTGTTTTTCGTCAAAAAGGGGCTATGGAAGGAACTGACAGCACTGACAAAAGGGGGGTTGTGAAGTTAGTCTGCCTATTAAGGCTCCAACTCCATGCGGCGCAACAGGTCTTGGAAGCGAGGGGTTCGGAGTGGTGGCTTCCTTTCAGCGGAAATTCTCCACCATCATAATGTCGCTTTCCCTTTGGTCGTATTGGGCGTAGAGAATCCAGCGTCCGTCGGGAGAGACGCTAAAACCCTTATAGAACCTCGCTTCTTTCGGGAACACCCTAAGCTGTGACGTCCGGGCGGTGGCAAAGCTGAAAAACTCGATGGCGGGGCCAGGTGTCACCTCACGATTGATGAAACAAAGGCCCTGGTCCGTTACCGCCCAAAGAACCCCGCTTCTCTGCTGGAGCACCTGAGTTTCCTGGCCGCCTTCCACCGGAACTTTCCAGATGCCGGAAATGCCGCCTCCGGCATAATAGACGAACTTGCCGTCCGGTGATTCGAATGCCTCGCGGCCACCCTTGTAGGTCACCTGCCGGGCTGGTCCCCCTTCGGCCGACGCCTTCCAGATTTGCCAGTCACCGCTTCGATTGGAGCCGAAGTAGATCCACCTGCCGTTCCTGGACCAACTCGGCCGGACATCCTCGAAAGTTTCCATCGTCAGGCGGCGCGGCGAGCCTCCTTCCACACTCATCACATAGACGTTGGAGTGGCCCTCTTGGCGAGAGTCAAAAGCAATGCGCCGGCTGTCGGGAGACCAGCGGGGGTCTCCGGTCGAAGCGGCGCCCAAGGAAGTCAACTGAACGAAATTCGAGCCGTCGCTATCGCACAGCCAGATCTCGGCGTTGCCCGAGCGCTCGGATCGGAAGACAATTCGTTTGCCATCCGGAGAAAATTGGGCTGAATGGTCCGTTCGTGTTGAGGCAATTAGCTTGGTTGGCGAACTTACTTTGCCCACGGAGGCCTGGCCCTTCGAGCCGGGTCCCGCCGTCCGCCAGATGTTCGTGTCCCACATCTGTTGTTCGTATGCCAGGCGACCGCCCCGGTGAGAAATGGATGGGCGCACGGCATTGTCTCCGCCCACTCTCAAACGTTCGGGCGTCCCACCGGAGACCGAAATTCTCCACAGGCTTTGGCCACCAGCGCGATCCGATGAGTACACGATGTTGCGGCCGTCCGAAGTCCAGTCTAGACCCGTAATCCGCCGTTGATCGAAGGTCAGACGCCTAAGTTCACCTCCGGGAGTACCGTCGCCGGCAACAGGCAGCAGATAGATATCGGATACCGTGTTGGTGGAAAACCGGGCCAAGGCCAGGGTTTTACCGTCGGGCGAGAAGACCGGCGCGTAGTCGCCAAAGCCCAGGTATTCCGCAGGCGGTGATGTGAGTCTGCGCTTTTCGCCGGTCTCGAGCAAGACCGAGAAGATGCCGCTCGGGTCGTGTGGCAAGCTTCTGTCCACAACCATCAGGGATTTCCCATCCCGAGACCAGGCTAGTTTCTCCTCTCTGATAGACCCGCCAAACCGCCAGGGGTCTATATTCGTCAATTGACGCTCAGGACCACCCAGGGCGGGAACCATAAAAACTGCAAAGCCTTCGGTTCCAGGCAGCCAGCGACAAAACGCGATGTGGCGACCGTCGGGTGACCAGATTAGATTGAAGTCGTCGGCGGGATTGGTGGTAAGCCGTAGCGGCTCTCCGGGGCCGATCAGCTTCACATAGATATCAAAATTGTCCTGCTCTTTTCCATCCCAGGAGAAAGTCACCTGATTGCCTTCGGGAGAGAAGCTGGGACCTAACTCCCGGCCCGCGTAAGTGGTGAGTGGAACTGCGGTCAGTGGAACTTCTGCTTCCCGGCTGGGTGAACTCAGGAACCAAAACCAGGCCACGGCGATTATGACGATTGCTACCGCAATAAAAGCAACCAGCCTTAAGGGGGAAATTTGCGACGGTTTAACAGCAGCCGCGACGGCAGACTTTCCGGAGTCTGTGTCGCGCTTTAAACGCTTTAGATCCACCAGCAACTCTTTAGCTGACTGGTAACGTACGTCACGATCCTTCTCCAACGCTTTATTGATGATGTGCTCCAACTCATCGGGCACTTCTGGATTCAAACGCACAGGCGAAGTGGGGGCTTTATTGAGAATCTCATTGAAAAGAGCCGCAGAAGTATCGCCCCGAAAAGGCAGGGTTCTACTCGCCATTTCGTAGAGCACGACTCCCAATGAGAAAAGGTCAGTCCGAGCATCCAGCTCTTTCCCGAGTGCCTGCTCAGGCGACATATAGGCCACTGTCCCCAGAGCTGTCCCAGGACTGGTCAGAAGCTCCGCCGATATTTGAGCGGTTGGCATTGCGGAGTCCACTTCCGTCTGCTCTTGCGTTAGTTTTGCCAACCCAAAATCCAGGACTTTGGCATCGCCCCTCTCAGTGATGAAGATATTGCCAGGTTTAATGTCTCTGTGGACAATGCCTTTGGAGTGAGCCGCATCCAGAGCATCGGCAATCTGAATCCCCAGATCCAGTAGTTTA
>JALLOL010000351.1 GCA_027717875.1 Acidobacteria bacterium AH-259-L09
GGATTTCCACCATCAAGATGGCTGATCAGATCCTGGTCATGGAAAACGGAGAGATCGTCGAACGGGGAACGCATGAAGATCTTCTTAATGCGGAAGGACACTACGCCAACCTTTATGAGAAACAATTGCTGAAAGAAGAACTGGGAGTGGAATGAATCATTATCACGAAGAAGACATCCTGGGAAAGGCTTATGACAGCCGACTGGCCCGGCGTCTGCTCAAGTATCTGTACCCTTACCGCTGGACTGTCGCCACTTCTATCTTTTTGCTAGTGCTGGTCTCTGGACTTCAGCTGGTCCCACCTTACCTCACCAAAGTTGCCATAGATCAATACATCAGCACCGGAGACGGCGGCGGTCTCGCCCACATCGCCCTCCTTTTCTTACTCGTCCTGCTGTTTCAATTCGCTGTTTCCTTTGCCCAGACCTATTTGATGAACTGGACTGGGCAAAGAATCATGTATGACCTTCGTATGCAGATCTTCGCCCACATCCAGAAGCTTGACATGGCATATTTCGATCGAAATCCAATTGGTCGTCTGATCACCCGAATGACTACCGACGTAGACGTTCTCAATGAGCTTTTCACCGCCGGTGTTGTCAGCATATTCGGTGATATTTTTTCTCTGGCCGGCATTGTGCTTATCATGCTTTGGCTGAACTGGAAACTCGCCCTGGTATGCTTTTCCGTCATCCCGCTCCTGTTCATCGCGACCATGATCTTCAAGATCAAGGTGCGCGGCTCCTATCGTTGGGTGCGCAGCTGTGTGGCTAAGATCAATGCCTTTTTGCAGGAAAACATCACAGGAATGTCAGTCGTGCAGATCTTTGTAAAGGAGAAACGGAAATTTCATGAATTCGACCAGAGGAACTCAGAGCATCTGCGGGCCAATCTCCAATCCATTTCCTACTATGCAGTCTTTTACCCGGTCGTCAGCATGATCGGTGCTCTTGCCACCGCTCTGATCCTTTGGTATGGCGGAAATCAGGTTCTAGGGCAGGTTCTCACCCTCGGTTCATTGGTGGCCTTTATCCAGTACTCAGAGCGGTTCTATAAGCCCATCAGCGACCTCAGTGAAAAGTTCAACATCCTGCAGAGTGCGATGGCGAGCTCGGAGCGTATTTTCAGACTTCTCGATACTAAACCGGAGATTATTCCCCCCGCACAGCCCGTCAGACTGCAAGAAATAAAAGGCAAAATCGAATTCAAAAACGTTTCTTTTGCTTATAAGGAAGACACTCCAGTCTTGAACGCTATTGATCTGACAGTGATTCCAGGAGAAAAAGTGGCCATCGTTGGCGCGACAGGGGCAGGTAAATCCACCCTCATCAATCTGCTCTGTCGATTCTACGGCGGACACACGGGAGACATCCTTATTGATGGGGTTGATATTCAAGACCTAGATCTCGGTTTGCTGCGAGAGTCCATTGCCGTGGTGCTTCAAGACGTCTTCCTCTTTAGAGGCAGCATAGAAGAGAACGTTCGTCTCTGGGGAAAACCGATTAGCAAACAAAAAGTGGAGGAGGCTGCCCGACAAGTCCACGCTCATCGATTCGTTCAAGATCTCGCGGAAGGGTACGCCACCCCTTTGGCCGAAAGGGGGGTTGGCCTCTCCGTGGGTCAGAGGCAGCTTCTGGCTTTTGCGCGCGCGCTGGCACACGATCCGAAAATCCTTGTCCTGGACGAAGCCACCTCCTCGGTCGACACCGAAACCGAGCTCCTGATCCAAGATGCACTGAATCAATTGATGAAGGATCGCACGTGTTTGATCATTGCGCACCGACTTTCGACGATCCAAAACTGCGATCGCATTATTGTTCTGCACAAAGGCGAAATTCAGGAGAAGGGATCCCATCAGGAGCTCCTCAAGAAGCGGGGAATTTACTACAAACTCTATCAGCTACAGTACAAGGATCAGCTGATTCCCCGGGAACCTGCTGACCAGCTGACCCGCTAACAACTGACAGCTGACAACTGACAGCTGACAGGAGCCAGGAGCCGGGAGTCAGGAGCCAGAGCCCAGAACTCAAAACTTGGAACCTTCATTAGCTGCAAGGTCGGAAGAACAAAAAATGTGAAAAATCTTTGACGTCAGACTGTGGGGCGAACTTTTGGCTTATTGAGCCACGGTTCTGAATTCTGGATTCTCGATTCCGACTCCTGGCTCCTGTCAGCTGTCAGTTGTCAGCTGTCAGTTGGTCCGCGGCTCAGCGTGCTCCTCGACCGGTGAAGACCGCAGGGATGGTCTTCAACATGATTTGAACATCCAACCAGAATGACCAGGTGTCGATGTACTGAAGATCCAGTTCCATCCACTTGTTGAAGTCTATGTCGCTGCGGCCAGAAACCTGCCACAAGCAGGTGATTCCTGGCTTTACACTCAGCCGGCGTCTCTGTTTTGTGGCGTAGTATTGTACCTCCTCCGGCCGCGGTGCCCGAGGACCAACAACGCTCATTTCTCCCTTAATGACATTCCAAAGCTGGGGTAGCTCGTCAACACTGAATTTCCTCAAAAAACGCCCCAAAGTTGTGACGCGAGGATCATTTCTCATCTTAAAAACGGGACCGCTCATTTCGTTCAGATGCTTAATCTCCC
>JALLOL010000352.1 GCA_027717875.1 Acidobacteria bacterium AH-259-L09
GCTCCGTAAATGCTGCGCGCCGAGAGCAAAAGAACAAAAGAACAATAGAGCAATAGACTGACTCCTGGCTCCTGACTCCTGACTCCTGACTCCTGGCTCCTGACAACGAAGATGCGTTTAGCGCTGCCGTTGTTGCCTTCTCCAGGATCGGGCATATTCTCCCCCTTGGGCCAGCAGTTCTTCATGGCAACCTGATTCCACGATTTGTCCGTTTTGCATGACATGAATGATGTCAGCTTGCATTGCGGTGGTAAATCGATGGGTAATGAGCACCGCCGTTTGTCCCTCGCTTAGTCGGGAAAAGTGATCCATCCACTCGGCTTCAGCCCAGGAATCCATGCGGCTGGTCGGCTCATCCAGAAGGATGATTGGGGCCCGTCGAAAAAAGGTTCTTGCCAGGGATATCCGCTTCCATTCCCCCACGCTGAGCTCAGTCCCATCCACAAACCACTTCCCCAACCAGGTGTCATAGCCCTGGGGCAAACGTCCCACCACTTCTCGGGCGCCGGCTCCTCGGGCCGCCGTTTCGATTTCACTGAGCTCCATGACGGCAGCCACATTGCCCAAGCGGATGTTTTCAGCGACGGTCTCGTGATAACGGACCGGCTCCTGGAGCAGCACGGCAATTCTGCCTCGAAGTTCCTGAATGGGCAGCTCCCGCAGATCAATTCCATCCAGCTCGATCTGTCCATCTTCAGGATCATAAAGGCGGCAAATCAGCTTGATCAGCGTACTTTTCCCGGCACCATTGGCCCCGACTATGGCCACCGTCTTAGCTGCGGGAATGAAGAGGTTAAAATTGCGAAGAGCCAGCCGTTCGCTGTCCGGGTAGCGAAAAGTGACTCCGCGAAAGCGGATTCCCTCCCCCAAGGGTGCAGGCACTCTGGAAGGCTGGGGAGGATCCAGAACCTGGGGCTCCAGATCCAGGAATTCAAAGAGATTACCCAAAAACAGAATGTTGGCGTACACCTGGCCCACGTTCCGCAGTAATGAGTGCATCAAGCGTTGGCCCTGATGAAAAGCCTGAAAAAAGAGAGCCAGTTGGCCAAGGGTGATGAGACCCTGCATGGTTTTCCAGGCCATCCAGGCTAAGGCGGCGCCGGTGACCAGAAGAGCAAATGTTCTGGCTGCCGCTTCGGCCAGACGTTCATCCCTGGCCAACCCGAGGCGTTCCTCGCGTAATCGCAGGCGTAAAGCCTGAAAGGCCGCCTGAAAATGCTTGCCTAATTCCAAAAGCCTGAGTTCGGCTGCAGTCTCACCACTGGTTAGTACCCAGTCGTAGTACCAGCTGCGGCGCTCATCAGGTGTTGTGTGCAGCCGCCACTGGTGCTGGCGCAAGCTGTAGCGCAGCACTACAAAAAGGGCCGGAAAAGTGCTGAGCAAAAGAGCCATTGGCAGCCAAAGACCAAAGGGAATGAGTACGGCCGCCATGGCCACCAGGGTGATACTGTTCTGCGCCAGGCTGCCGGCATTCTCGAGCAGGGCCAGGGGCCGGAACTGAGCCTCGGCGCGGGCGCGATGCAGGTGATCGTAGTATTCGGGTGATTCATAGAAGGCCAGGTCTACGGCCACGGACTTTTCGTGGATCAGAGCGTTGATATGATCCCTAAGCAACTCGGCCTGGGCAGCCCGGACCCAGCCCGTGGCGCTGCTCAAAAGCTCGTTGGCCAGCATGACTGCCGCCATTAACGCCACCAGAATTAAGGTGGGACGCACACTTTCCCAGCTGCCACCAGCGGCTACAGCTTCCACCAGGCCATCCACCAGCCATCGGGTCAGGTAGACAATGGCGACCGGAAGCAGACCCTGCAGGAGCAGTAAGACGGACCAAGCGAGGGTCCAGTAACGCGTTGCAGCCCACGCCAGGGCAAAGGCCCGGGGGAGATAAGGCAATTGGTCGAGGATAGCTCGGAGCCGAGTTGCTAAGGTGGAGAGTTTTCCGGCCATGGATTTATGCTTGGGCCCAAACGACTTCGATATCGTAGGCGGCGAAGGAGTGATCCGCGGTCATGATTGGCAAACCTTCAACCATGGCCTGCGCAATCAGCAAACGGTCAAAGGGGTCACGGTGATGAGGAGGCAAGGAAGCCACCTGGAGTGCATGGGAATGTTCAATTGCCAGCGCCCCTATGGTATTGCGCGCCAGACGCTCCGGGACATACTGAGATGGCGGCACCGGAAGTCGTAGCTTCCCCAGGGAATATTTGATCGCGATCTCCCATGAACTTGCGGCTGACAGAAACAATCGGTTCCTCCCCTCCTGGATAAGCTGCAACGCCTCCTGGTTGAGACGCGACGGTGAAGCGTGCCACCAGAGCCAACACTGCGTATCTAGAAGGATTCTTATTTCTCGAATTCTCTTAAGACCTCTTCCGGAAGTGGAGCGTCAAAGTCATCAGCAATCCAGACCTGCCCTTCATCATCGCCGGGAACCCTCTCTTGGGCAGGAGGTTCGACGGGAACAAGACGGGCGATTGGCTTACCCGCTTTTGCGATAACAATCTCCTCGCCAGCCACTACCCTTGCTAACAAACGCGACAAATGGGTTTTTGCTTGGTGGATATTGACTTGAGTCATGACAACAC
>JALLOL010000353.1 GCA_027717875.1 Acidobacteria bacterium AH-259-L09
TCCGAAACGGAACTGCAAAAAGCGCTCTGCAATGCGCCAACAACCCAAGATCGTGCTCTCGCTAAGGCCCCGTTGACGGCGCAAATACTCTTCGTAGTCCCGCTTGAGGCGTCCGCGGGCGGTATCGTTCTTTGTCGGCGACAACACCGGCTTCCCTGCACCTAAGTCGGTTAGGAATTTGACGAAGCTCTTGACGATGAAAGTACGATACTTTGTCTTCGGGGACAGCGGCCGTTCGCAGCTGATGATCAGGTCCACCGCCCGATCCTCATCAAGATCCTTTAGGTCGACGCCATGTTCCTTCATGAGCTGACCGAGAGCGTCGATGCAGCGGGCGTATTGGGCGATTGTTGCTCGACTATAGTGCTGGCTTTCCAGGTGGCTTCGGAACCGGCACGGATAGTCCCCCAGGGGACCGTTTACGCTCCCGATCTCGACGTTAGTGTTGTGTGATCTGACTGTGTTCATTTCCTCACTCCTTTTTGTTGAATTTGAAAAGCAATGAGGATACTCCAAGCGGAGTCGGCCAACCATGCGAGCAGCCATGTCTTATGCCGTATAGCCGTGTCCCATTCGCTAGAGAAAACAATGGAAATCGTCACCGTGCGGCATAATCCGGGTAGCGGCATTATGAGTCAGTTCATGAAACAGCGTCGAGTAGTATTCTTCACTGCTTTGGAACAGCTCAGCTGGTGGCATGTTCACTGTGTCAGTGGATGGCCGATAGTAAGCCTGTGCGTCCCTGTGCTCTATCTTTGGACATTGAGGCATCACCTGGACTGTCTTTTCTGCTTCTTTGATTGGATGGAAGTCTCGCTGATTCTCCAGGGGTGGATCTCTCCCTCGGTTTGGGATGCATCTTTCCAGGACCTTTACCGCGCGACGCTGCTTGCAGCCCAATCTCAGCTATTTGCCGAAGAGTGCACCGTGAACGATGGCACCACCGGTTTCACCGTGCGGCCACTGCATGCGATTGAAATCTATACCCGGGTGCGCAACTCCTTCATCTCGGAAGGCCTCGTCTACTGTCAAGGCACCCGTTTCCTCGTCAAGATCAACGATCAATACCCAGGAGGCCCCATCTCCCGTTACCACGAGCCGACCCGACGTGCGGTCAGCCGCCAACCAATGCGGCATCCGGTAGCGCTCATCCAGCGTCAGGCGAGAGACTTCAATAGGCTTGGCCGGATCGCTCACATCCAGCACAATCAGGCCCGGCACCGCCGGCACGGTCTGGATCCAGTAGTGCTCATACACGACGGGCACGGCGCACTCCGTTTCCAGAGGAGTGCCGCCGGGGAACGCATGCACAAACGCTGCCTTTGGACTGGCGCTTTCGAGTCCTTCTATCCGATACAGACCGCAACTGAACGTGTTTGCGTACACGGTGCCGTCCGAGAGAACCCGCGGCTCGGCCGGGGCAATGTGATAAGGGCCCTGCTCCACCTCGGGCAGGGGAACGGTTGCCACAAGGCGCAGGTCGTTGAGCGACCAGATCTGCACGTGGTAGGTGTCGTGGAAGGTCCACTCGTCCCAGGGTGGCATGCCCATATCGGCGCTCGTGGATACAGCCCGGTCAATCTGAGGGAGCACGACCAAGCTGTAGGGCCAGATCAACGTACTATCGACCCCTGGTGTTGCTGCGTAGCCCGCTCGCACTCCCCGTCCTTGCGCATCCAGCTCCACCAACCCACCGGGGGGGAGCATAGCGATCCCCTCTCGCCTGAAACGTGGCGAGCACATGGCCATTGGGAAGACGTGCGAAGCTATGAGGAAAGCTGTAGCCCTCGACGCTGGTGAACTGCCCGGCGAGTTGGGGCTCCAGAGGATCTCGCAGATCGATCATGAACGTACGTCCGGCCACCCAGCCGTTGGCGAACAGGATGTCGTTGAAGGGATACTCGTACTCGGTGTGATGAGGCATCGTGGCACGAGCTCCGACCGGGAGCGTGGCAACAACCTGCCCGTACGTGGGCTCTGACCGACGCGCATCGATAACGGCAAGAAAGTCGGAGTCCTCCTCCTCTGCGTCACCGGCCCAAACGAAGAGATGACTTGCCCCCGTCGTGGAGGCTCGAGGAAGATCCGGGCGCGCACAGCCTGAAAAGGACAAGATCAGCGGCAACCCGACCAAAACAGCCAAGGTACCAACAAGCGCATTCCTTCTCATCGTGTCGGCTTTACGTTCGGGCGGGCCTAACATTGTATTCAATGGGATCTACCCATCAAGCAGCTGTAGCGGCGTGCTAAGTAGAGTCCCTCGATATAGCGCGCTTTTGCTGCGGTTAAAAATATTCTCGCACCTCATTCATCTCGGACGTTATGGATTACGGATGGTCTCAATATAGCACTCGTGAAAACATCGGTCCAACGAGGTTTGCCATGCAGCAACTCAAATTACTGGATTAGGTTGCGGCGGATGAATTTGGAGCCTTGATTGGACGCCTTCATATGTTGGGTAGAATGGCCCCAGTGCGCTTTGAACTTTCAATATAAACTGTGAGACTTGCTCTTGAGATCTGAGGCAGACGCAGTTGAAGTCAACGTTTAGGCTGCTGAACTGCAGGAATTGTCTTCGA